>PNAR01000034.1 GCA_003169715.1 Acidobacteriaceae bacterium
ACCGGCTCGGTTTGGCAATCGGGAATCACCTGCGGCACCTCGTAAAAGGTGCAGACGTTTGTTTCCGTCGGGCCGTACAAGTTAAAATACCGGGAATGCGGCCAGAGCACTTTCAGGAGCTTCAGATACTTAATTGGAAACACCTCGCCGGCAAACAGCACTAGCCTAAGTGAGGAACAGTCGTGCTCCTTTAGCTGTCCGAATTGCGCCATCAGGCTCAAGATCGATGGAGCCGAGTACCAGACTGTGAGCTTCTTCTGGCCGATCCAGGATGCCAAGCGCACAGGTTCTTTACCCAGTTGCTCCTCGACGATTACCAGCGTCGCTCCGTGTTTGATCGACACGTAAATGTCAAGAATTGACAAATCGAAATGAAAGGGAGCATGGGAAGAAAACCGATCATGCTCGTTAGGCTGAAATACGCTCGAGCACCAATCGATGAAACAGGCGGCATTGCCGTGCGAAAGCATAACACCCTTCGGCCGGCCGGTTGAGCCCGAGGTGTACAAGATGTACGCCAGATGGGACGGGTCGGGCCCCGCGCTCGGTGTCGAGGGAGCCGGGGTGATAGCGTCAAGCCGGTCGAGAGACTTCGTGAGCGGGACTCCAGCCCCGACTCCATCCAGTACGATCGACTCGGGTGCGAAGCCAGCTGGGCTGAATTCCTGGCGCAATCCGTCCGCGAGCTGTGCCTCGACGATGATTGATTTGACCGCACAGTTACGAAAAATGAACGCGTTTCGCGAGGCAGGGGCTGTCGGATCCACCGGAACATACGCTGCCCCTGCCTTCATGATTCCAAACAATGAAGCGACGGCGTCAGCGGATTTTCTCAGACAAATGCCCACGCGATCACCCGGCTCGACCCCCATTTGGCGCAGACGGTCCCGGACCCGATCCGAAAGGCGCGCCAGTTCGCCGTAGCGGATGCTACCGCCTTCGGACTCCTCGACAGCGACCCTATCTGGAAACCGTGAAGCGGACAAGTCCAGGAGCTGATGCAGCGCTCTCGTAGTCATGGGTTGTATCTTTCGTCACGCGAAATTCGCAGGGGAAATATCGCAGGATACTTCGCGTGGGGGAGTGAGTGTTGAATTCCGCCCACCATCTGGGCGGTAGATTACGCTTTCTTCGACATCACGAGGCGGGCGATAGCCGATAACGTATTGAGGTTCTCGACTACGGCCTCGTGTGGTTCGAGCGTGATCCCGAAGTGGCTTTCCAGGAACGTCACCACTTTGAGCACTGCGATGGAGTCAAGGATTCCAGTCGTCATTAGTTCGGTAGTGTCGGTCAGCGCTGCGGGGTCTTCTCCAGGAAGGTACTCGTTAAGAATGAAGGTTTTTACTGCGGCTTTGATCTCGGGTTCGTCCATTATAATATCTCCAGCTCCAGTATATGACAGGCGGGCCGTACAGTCATCATCTTATTTGACTCAAGACGGGATCTGATCTGCTCTGCACGGACCTGCGTTAACGCGGGCCCAGCCATTTTTCGGTGGTTTCGACTGGCGAATTCACCTCCCAAATCGCAGCCCGCTCCGGATGGTAGCGAGATCCAATCGGGATCGAGTACTGATCAGCGGTTTCATAGGATCGCTCTCGTTCGCCTTCCCGTTTCAGCAACTTTCGGAAAGAGTGCAGGGCCGGGGTGGGTTGCCGTTCGTGGCCGTAGATGCGCCCGGCAAACATGTCTGTCATGTACTCGGTATAGCGCGAATAGACGCAATGAGCGAAAGACAACGGATGTTCCCAAAAGGAGTCGAGGACATCCTCCAGCACGTCGATGCCCGTTTCACAGAAAAGTTGGTGCTCGGCGAAGGGATTGGCCTTATCCCGATTCGCGCCCCCCAGGTAAGCTCGAACGATCGGCGCCACAAACTGGCCCTCTCGCATTGTGACTGTCAAGCCGAACGAGAAGATTGGATCAATGAAGCGATGCGCGTCCCCGATGCAGATGAATCCTTTGCCGCAAAAGCCATTCACCTGATAGGAGTAGTTAGGGATTACATGGACGTCTTCGACCAGCTTGATTTCGGGAATTCTGCGGCTCAACTCCGGATGAAGCTCACGCAGTTCCCGAATGTAAAAATCGCGTATGCTTTCTTTTTTCTCCAAGAAGTACGCCGAGGGGCACACGATGCCGACACTAACGACTTGGTCATCGAGCGGGATGAACCATCCCCAATGGAATTTCTTCTGGTAGAAGATCACTGCGTTATCTTTGTTAGTCTCGCGGGTCCCTCCGTTGTCCCGGATCGTATCGACCACCTGTGAGAAGATGGCGATCTGCTTATCGTATGCGCCGAGATATTTGGGACCGGTGACGCCGCCGCGGTTGGCCAGCCAAGTCGCCTGTCCGGAACAATCGAGAAGCACCTCCGATTCAATCTCCTGAACCTTGTCGCTGTCCGCCATGCGAACCTGCGCGCCGCCTACCGAGCCATCACCCTTAAGGAGTGGTTTCACCGCCGTGCCATGTACCAACGTTGCGCCTCGCGAGACCGCTTCGTCGAGCATCATTTTGTCAAAATCGCTCCGGCGCACCTGCCAGGTGTCCCATTCAAAGATGTTCCAGTTCTCGTCACGGCCGGTAACCGGCACGAACCAACTGCCAGCCGTGCTCTGGCCATAGACTTTGACCCCTTGTTTGGTGGGGTACTTGCGCCTGTACATCTCCTCGGCAAGTCCGAGGTCGCGGAGGACTTTGCCGCCGGCCCCGGTCATGGATTCTCCTATATGATAGCGCGGAAAGGTCTCCGCCTCGACGATGACTGGTTTGATCCCTTCTCGGGCAAGGAACATTGCAGCGGCCGCACCGCCGGGCCCGCCGCCTACTATTAGAACATCCGTTTTCATGGTTATTACTTCCTTCTCCTTGGGTATTCGCTTTTCTTCCAGGCTCTCACCGGTTGAGCTGGCCTCGGCGTTCCAGACTGAACGATGCCTGTCTCAGTCCGACTTGTCCACGTCTCGCGATCGGGGGCGTAGGATGCCACGCAGTCCCATCAGCGCGGCCCCAACCAGTCTTCTGTGCTTTGGACCGGCGAATTCGTTTCCCAAATCGCCGCTCGTTCCGGATGGAAGCGTGCACCGATCGGCACCGAGTACAGGTCTTCGGTTTCGTAGGACTTTTCGCGCAGACCTTCGCGGTTGAGCAGTTTGCGGAACGCGTCTACGGCCGGTGACGGCTGGTGGTCATAAATCCGTGTGGCAAACATGTCGGTGATAAAATCTGTGTAACGGGTGTAGACCAACAGCGCGAAGGCCATGGGTTGTTCCCAGAAGCAATCGATGAGATCCTCCAGCACATCGATTCCCTTCTCGCAATACAACTGGTGGTCGGCGAAAGGATTGGGCTGATCGCGCCGCTCGCCGCTCAGGTAGGACTTGATGTGTGGCGCCGCGAGCTGGCCCTCCCACATAGCCATCGTCATCCCGAACGAGAAAATCGGATCCACGAAACGATGGGCATCCCCTACGCAGATGAAGCCTTTGCCGCAGAACTTTTTCACCTGAAACGAGTAGTTCGGAATCACGTGCACGGATTCAACCAGCTTGATCTCGGGAATGCGCCGCTTGAGTTCGGGATGAATCTCGTGCAACTCGCGGATGTAGAAATCGCGGAGGCTCTCCTTCTTCTCCAGAAAATAGGCTGACGGGACCACGATTCCAACGCTGACGACATCCTCATCGAGCGGAATGAACCATGCCCAATGGAACTTGCTCGCGTAGAGGATCAGCGTGTTAGCCTTGTGTTGGTCGCGGGTTGCGCCATCATCGCGGATTGTGCCGGTCACCTGTGAAAAGATGGCGATTTGCTTGTCGTAAGAGCCTAGATACTTCGGCCCGGTCAGACCACCGAGGTTGGCCAGCCAGGTCGCCTGTCCCGAGCAATCCAAGAGAACGTCGGCCTCTATCTCCATTGTTTTCTCGCTGTCCATCGGGCGAATTTCCACGCCACCGACCGAACCATCCTTCTTCAAAATGGGTTTGAGTGCTTTGCCAGGAATCAAGGTGGACCCTCTCGCGACTGCCTCATCCAGCATCATCTTGTCGAAGTCGCTCCGTCGCACCTGCCACGTGTCCCAAGGAAATAGCTTCCAATCCGCGTCGCGTCCGGTGACCGGCACGAACCAACTGCCAGCTTTGCTCTGGCCATAGACCTTAACCCCCTGCTTGCAGGGATACTTGCGCTTGTACATCTCGGCCTCCAGTCCCAGTTGCCGCACAACTTGGCCGCCTCCGCCAGTCAAAGACTCGCCGATGTGATAGCGCGGAAATTTCTCCTGTTCGATGATCACTGACTTGATACCTTCGCGCGCCAGGAACATTGAGCTGGCTGTCCCTGCCGGCCCGCCGCCTACTATCACAACATCAGTTTTCATAGTTAGTACTTTCGGTCTCCCCGTGATCAATTTTCCTCAGAAGCCTTTCGGTAATATCCGAATTTAAGACGCTACCAGCCTTTATGGATAATTGAAAGATATTCTAATTCGGAAATGCCGGGCTTGGCCGCGCCTTCTCTCTTACGACAAAGCGATCGCCGCTACTGGGCGACGTTTCATGTATTCAGCCAAGCTCAACAACGGGC
>PNAR01000351.1 GCA_003169715.1 Acidobacteriaceae bacterium
CGTTTCAGATCAAGTTTGACCTGTTGCCGCACGAGTTGTCCCGACATCTCAAAGTGATGCAAGACCTCTTCGGCCGGATACGTTCGCAGATAACGCTTGGGAAGTCCTTCAAGAAACGCCTTAACACTCTTGCCGGCCACCGGAGCCAGGCTCTGCAATCGCGACAGGCTTTCATCATCCGAATCAGGGTTGAGGCGTTGGTCAGCATGGCGGTTCAAGAAGTTTGAGCTAGCCATGTAGAGTTGCCAGACGTTCTCGGCCTTCCATGGCGTGAGCGCCTCCGGGTTCACCGCCTTAATGTCCGCATACGTCAGCAGGCACAGCATCTTCAGCCGCTCTGGCGTCCCCATCTTTTCCGCAAATACTTTCACCGTCTCCGGATCAAAAATATCCCGCCGCAAAGTTGCTGACATATCCAGGTGACTGCCAATTAAAAACAGAACGGTTTCGCGATCTTCTGGATTGAGGTCAAGCCGGTCCATACAGCCTCGCGCAATGTTCATACTGGCCGGGACATGATCAGCGCCCGGCACGCCCTTGCCTACATCGTGCAGCAATAGCGCCAAGTACAGTAATTCGGGACGTTCGAGTTCCTGCAAAATCCGGCCATATCTCTGATCCCATTCTGATTGTGACTGGCTGGCCTTGTGCAGGCTCTCAATCGCCAGGAAGGAATGTTCGTCCACCGTGAACCGATGGTAGAAATCGCGTACCACCAGCGAGTCAATCAATTTTAGTTCCGGTAACAGCAGCGTGAGCAATCGCAAAGAATGCATGGCCCGCAATGCGTCCGCCGCGAATGGCTCGATCAAAATGACCTGAAGATATCTCCAGAGTTCGGCTCCTTGCGGGGGAGTTGCGGCCATGGAGGGCAAGACCTGTTCAATACGGTATTCCGTCGTAGTGCTCAGCTTCAGGCCGTGGTGCGCCATGAAATCGAACATGCGCAGCAACAGTTCTGGATCCTGCACGGCAGAGGGTTGCTGCAAATAAATCAGGCCATCCACCACGGAGAAATCGGCGTTTGAAACTCGCGAGCGCCAGCTTTGAAAGTGTTTATAAAGCGATGATCGCGCGGCGGGAATTTCCTCCAGTAACTGCATCGAAGCGCGGTGGAGAGCTCGGGCATGGCGAAAATAACTTCGCATCCAATCCGCCGCGCCTATCTCCTGATCATCCGAAAAACCAATGTTGCGGGCTGCTGCTTCGTCCTGCGCTTCCCACAGCAATAAATTGTCATCGCGGCCCTGCCGGAAATGAAGGAAACAACGAACGGCGGTTAGAAATTCGAGCGCTGGCTCAAACTGCTTGCGAGCTGAAACCGGAAGCAGAGTTTTCGGATCGGGCCAATCGCGCAGTTTGTCCATTGATGAAATCAGCGCCAGCCACGAGGCAACGTTGTAATCTCGAAGTCCGCCCGGAGTTTCTTTGACATTTGGTTCGAGATGAAAGACGGTGCCGCCGTATTTTCCATGACGCGACCGTGTGATCTCGGCGAGCCGCTGCACGATGGGCTGCATCTCCCGCATGATCAGCTTCGGGATGAGTTTGTCATGAAGCTGGACGAATATGTCCAAATCGCCCGCGAGGTAACGGCTGTCCAACAGTGAAATCGTGAACTCAACGTTCTCCGGATCGAATTGATCGCACTCCGCCAATGTGCGAGTGGCCGGGCTGAGCTTCATGCGAAGATCCCACAGTTCCTGCGAAAGCCGCCGGATGCGATCTCGATATTCTTCTTCGACGTTACGGTCGGCGTGAAGAAAAAGAACGTCAACATCGGAGTGAGGAAATAGAGACCATCGTCCAAAGCCACCGATAGCTATAAGAGCGAAGTTTTTAGGGCCGCCGTCGCCTGGAGAAATTATTTCCTTCCAGAGACGAAGCATCACATCCTCTACGAGCGAGGTACGCTGTGCGATCGCGGCGCGGCCATCGCCGGTCGCCGTGAACTCCCGTTGTATGCGAATGGATTCTTCGGTGTAGAGATCCCGGAGTTCGCTGCTCAAGGACGATGCCGTGCTCATGGCCATTGCTCCGGGCTGGTTGTGCCGCGAATAAGAACTCCGATGCTTGAAGCCTTCGACACCGCACTGTTGTGCAAGACCACAAATGTAACCGGCAATCAATCTAATTGGCACGCGGCGGCGGCGGAAATCGAAACTATTTATAGGGTGTATCAGGAATTGTTATTGGAGGGGCTGAGAGGCCCATCCATGAGAGCAGATGTTTGGAGGATCATCCGACCGAAACTCCACGAACCCGAGCGCTTACAGTGCCCCTTCTCCGCGTTGATCGTTGCGAATGCGGATTGCTTCATCCACGCGGGAAAGAAAAATTTTCCCGTCTCCAATTTTGCCACTCTGAGCCGTGCTAATGATGGACTGAGTTACCTTGTCCACCATATCGTCTGCGAGCACCATTTCGATCTTGATTTTGGGGATCAAGTCCACGGTGTATTCACGCCCGCGATAGACCTCAGTATGTCCCTTCTGTCGTCCGTGGCCGCGCACTTCGGTGACGGTCATGCCCTCGACGCCAATGTCGTGCAGAGCGTTCTTGACCGGCTCCAGCTTGGAGGTTTGAATAATCGCTTCCACCTTGGTCATCGGTTTGATCCTTCCCTTTCGCGTTTCAAGACAAGCGAGCGGCTGTGCGCAGCGTTTAGGTTGAAACTTCCCAATAGTATCCTTCTTCGCCATGTTGCGAGAGGTCAAGGCCTTGAATCTCATGTTCTTCGCTAACCCTGAGCCCTACGGTTGCATCAACGATCTTAAGAATGACGAGGGTGCCCACTGCGGCAAGCGCCCAGGCAATGGCCACACCCACAAATTGATTGAAGAGTTGATGGACATTTCCTTGCAGAACTCCGGAAGGCAGCGGATTTCCTTGCGCATCCTTGAAGATTGGATTCACCGAGCTCGACGCGAAGACCCCGGTAAGTAAAGCTCCGAGCGTCCCGCCCGCGCCGTGAACGCCAAAGGCATCGAGAGAATCGTCATAGCCGAATCGAGCTTTCACTTTCGCTACCATGTAATAGCAAAACGCGCCCGCGAGGAGACCGATCAAAAGCGCCGGCATCGGTCCGACAAAACCCGCGGCGGGCGTGATGGCGACCAGACCGGCCACCGCTCCAGAAATAGCGCCCAGCACGCTCGGACGGCCATTTTTAACCCACTCCATTCCACCCCAACCGATTACCGCAGCCGCCGCGGCGAAGTGGGTTGCGACAAAAGCGCTGGTTGCGAGGCTTCCTGAACCAAGAGCGCTACCCGCATTGAAACCAAACCAGCCCACCCATAGCAGAGAAGCGCCAACGAAACTTAGCACCACGCTGTGCGGCGGCATTGAGTCGTGTGGGTACCCAAGCCGGCGTCCTAAATAAATCGCGCATACTAACGCCGAAACTCCAGATGTAACGTGCACAACCGTTCCACCCGCAAAGTCAAGCGTCGGAAAATAACCGCCCAGCGAGGCGTTTAGCAAACCGCCCTTGCCCCAGACCATGTGAGCCATGGGATCGTAAACGAGGATTGACCAGAGGATCATGAACAGCACCATGGCGCTGAACTTCATTCGCTCGGCAAACGCCCCCGTGATTAGCGCGGGAGTAATAATGGCAAACATCAACTGGTAGATCATGAACGTCTGCTGGGGAATGGTTGCGGAATAGGCGAGATCCGGTTGAGATCCTACGCCCCACAGAAATAAATGATGCAGGTTGCCTATGAAGCTGTTTCCGGCTCCGAATGCAAGACTGTATCCGAACAAAGCCCACAAAACCGTGATTAGAGCCATCATCGCGAAGCTTTGCATCATGGTGGCAAGGACGTTTTTCTTTCTTACCAATCCTCCGTAGAAGAGGGCGAGCCCCGGACCTGTCATGAGAAGCACGAGTGCGGCACTCGTTAACATCCACGCGTTATCGGCGGAACTTTTAGCGTCAGCGGTTTGCTGCTCTAATTTTGAGATGCGAACGTTTATGTCATCCGGGGAATGAGCGGCAGGGGCAACAAATGCCAATAAGCCGGGAGTGCAGGACAAGAACAGTAAAAGGCCCAATAGCAGCCGCATCAAGAGAGTTTTCATCGCAGATGCATTGCTCCAGTAGGTGAAATGGATGGAAGACAATTTACCACGGATGAGCGTCAATATACTGTTGGCGAATATTGGAGCCGCGATTAGGCGCGCTTACCGGCTACTTCCAACCGCGTTTCCGCGGCTTTCAATTCCTCTTCCGCTCGCGTGAAGTCATCCTCACTCTTCCCATTCTTCAGATGCTCTTCGGCGCGCTGTTTTTGATCCCGGGCCAGGTTGACGTTAATATCTTCGGGACGTTCCGCGGCTTCTGCCAGGACGGTAACTTTGTCGGGAAGCACCTCGGCAAATCCCCATACAACCGCGTACCTGTGAGTCTGGCCTCCATTGCGATAGCTGAGTTCCCCGGCGGAAAGTTCGGTGATTAGAGGTGCGTGTCCTGGCAAGATGCCAAGGTAGCCGCCCTTGCCGGGGATTTGCATCTCTTCGGCGTCGTCGCGCACGATCATTTTCTCCGGCGTGACGATCTCGAGATGGAAAGTGTTTGGCATAGATGGGGCTTTTAGCTTTTGGCTCTTACTTTCAATGGAGCGTCGGGCGTCCCCCGACATGACGGGCGAGACACCCCCTCTCCATTGAGTTAAGCTGCTGTCTTCATTTTTTCCGAAGCTTCCAGCACTTCTTCCATTGTGCCCTTCATGTAGAAGGCTTGTTCCGGAATATCGTCGTGCTTTCCTTCGGTTATTTCCTTGAAGCCTTTCACGGTGTCGGCGATTTTAACGTAACGGCCCGGTGAACCGGTGAATTGTTCGGCAACAAAGAACGGTTGCGAGAGGAAACGCTGGATTTTTCTGGCCCGTGCTACCGTAACTTTCTGGTCTTCACTGAGTTCGTCAATGCCGAGAATTGCAATGATATCTTGCAGGTCTTTGTAAGTTTGCAGAATCTTTTTCACTGCCTGGGCAACGTCGTAGTGTTCCTGTCCCACAATACGCGCATCCAAAATGCGCGATGTCGAAGCCAGCGGATCAACCGCGGGATAAATTCCTATTTCCGTCAAAGCCCGCGACAGAACCGTTGTTGCATCCAAGTGCGCAAACGTCGTAGCGGGAGCTGGATCTGTCAGATCGTCGGCGGGAACGTAAATCGCCTGCACCGATGTCACCGATCCCTTCTTGGTAGAAGTGATGCGCTCCTGCAATTCTCCCATTTCAGTTGCAAGATTGGGCTGGTATCCCACGGCGCTTGGCATGCGTCCGAGCAGGGCCGACACTTCCGACCCCGCCTGAGTGAAGCGAAAGATATTGTCAATAAATAGGAGTGTGTCGGCGCCTTCGACATCGCGGAAATATTCGGCAACGGTGAGTCCGGTCAGTGCGACTCGCAACCGCGCCCCGGGGGGCTCAGTCATTTGTCCATAGATGAGCGCCGCTTTGGAATGTTCGGGATCGCCGGGCTTGATTACGCCGGATTCCGTCATCTCAAGCCAAAGATCGTTGCCTTCACGGGTGCGTTCGCCGACGCCCGCGAAAACCGAGAATCCGCCGTGCTGTTTGGCCACGTTGTTAATTAATTCCTGAATAAAAACCGTTTTGCCCACGCCAGCGCCGCCAAACAATCCGATCTTGCCGCCTTTCAAGAACGGTTGGATCAGATCAACGACCTTCACGCCGGTCTCGAACATTTCAGAACTGGTTGCCTGTTCGTCGAACAATGGGGCCGGACGATGAATGGGATGCCGCTCCTTGCACTGAATCGGGCCGAGATTGTCCACCGGTTCGCCAATAACATTCATCACCCGGCCCAGAGTTCCATGCCCGACCGGTACGGAAATTGGCCCGCCCTGATCAATGGCTTTCATGCCGCGAACCATGCCTTCGGTAGCTTCCATGGCAATGCAACGGGCGCGGCCTTCCCCTAAGTGCTGCTGCACTTCGAGAATAACGTTCACCGGCGATGGCACGGTAAAACCATCACTGACGACTCGCACCGCCTGGTATATCAGCGGCATCGTCGCCTCGGAGAACTGAACGTCCACGGCGGGACCGGAAATCTGCACTACGTGTCCTACATTTTCTGGCATAAAAGGCTTTTGGCTCCTGGCTCTTAGCTTGAACCCTTTCCAGCAAAAGTTTTCGTGTCCCGACCTTAATCGTTTGGCGGCAACCAGCTAAAAGCTAATAGCCAGTAGCTTCTTCTCACGATGCTGCCGCTCCGCTCACAATCTCTATAATTTCCTTTGTAATCTTCGCCTGGCGCGCCCGGTTCATCGCCAACGTAAGCGAATCAATCATGTCGGTTGCATTATTGCTGGCCGCATCCATTGCGGTCATTCTGGCGGCATGTTCGGCCGCAACGGATTCCATTAAGCCGCGGAAAATCTCGATCTTCACGTACTTCGGCAGCAATGAGCGGAATAACTCTTCAGGAGGCTGCTCATAAATGTAATCCACCGGAGCGGTTGCGAATTTTTCAGCGGCAGCGTCAATATCCCGCGTATCTTTTGGACGAAGCCCTACACCGGTGCCCTTGGCGGCTTCTATGGCGCGCTGCTTTTCTTCCAAAGTCATGTCCTCGGCCTGACTGACCTCGGCGGTTCCGATATGCTCAATGGGCAAGATCTTTTCGACCACAAGCCGCTGTGCGATCACCGATTTGAATTCGTTGTAAACCAGATATACGGAATCAATCGCCTCGTTGCTGTAACGCTCGACCACGCGGTCCGCGATTCCAGACACCATTGAATATTCAAGCTTATTGAGCACGCCGATGTGCTCTCCGATTAGCGCGACGCCGGAGCCTTCTTTAGAATCGGCGGCCCTTGGCTCTGCAACTGGATAGCGGCGTTTGAGAAAGTCGCGGCCCTTACGACCTATGGCCTCTATCTCAACATTCTTATCCTTCTTCGAATCCAGAAATCGGGTCGCTGCCTTCAAAATATTTGTGTTGAATGCTCCGGCTAAACCCTTGTCTCCTGTTACAACAATGAACAGGACGTTACTTTCCGGACGTTGCGCCAACAACGGATGCCGCAGCTCTCCGGTCAGCGGATCGTAGAGTTCGACACGCGAAACCAGAGACTTGAGCACGTTGGTAAGCATTTGCGCGTAAGGACGCGCCGCCAGCGCCCGCTCCTGTGCCCGGCGCAACTTCGCTGCCGACACCATTTTCATAGCACGCGTTATCTGCCGCGTGTTGATCACGCTGCGAATGCGGCGGCGAATGTCGAGAATGTTGGCCATGGGATCGTTTCTGGCTTCTGGCTTCTGGCTAATTCAAAATCTACTTTGCTGCTACTGCTTTTCGGTCGGCGACGAATGTTTCTTTCGCTTGCTTGATGATCTTGGTCATTTCGGCTTTTAGTCCGTCGTCGAGAACTTTCTTTTCCATGATTGCGCGTAACAGTCCGGGATTTGAAGCGTCCACATATTTGTATAGATCGGCCTCAAAATCGCGAATCTGTTCGACTGGCAAATCGTCAAAAGCGCCGCTTGTGCCTGCGAAGATGACCAGGATCTGCTTTGAAAACGGTAAGGGCGAGAACTGCTTTTGCTTCAGGATCTCGACCAGTCGCTGGCCGCGATTCAGCTGAGCCTGGGTAGCTTTATCCAGGTCGCTGCCGAACTGCGAAAACGCGGCGAGTTCCCTATACTGCGCGAGATCAAGTTTCAAAGTGCCGGCAACCTGCCTCATCGCTTTAATCTGAGCGCTTCCGCCGACACGGCTTACGGAGATTCCAACGTTCACGGCTGGGCGAACGCCACTGTTGAAGAGATCGGTCTCAAGGAAAATCTGACCGTCCGTAATCGAAATTACATTGGTCGGAATGTAGGCGGAGACGTCGCCCGCCTGGGTTTCGATGATTGGCAACGCGGTGAGCGATCCGCCGCCATTCTTGTCGCTCAACTTCGAAGCGCGTTCGAGCAGCCGGGAGTGGAGATAGAAGACGTCCCCGGGATAAGCTTCCCGTCCGGGAGGTCTGCGCAGCAGCAGAGAAATTTCGCGATAAGATGCCGCGTGCTTCGACAAGTCGTCGTAAATAACAAGGGCGTGTCGTTTGCTGTCTCGGAAATATTCGCCCATCGCGCACGCCGCATAAGG
>PNAR01000219.1:0-14972 GCA_003169715.1 Acidobacteriaceae bacterium
GCTTGCTCGCGAAGATTGGAGATTTGCATGCCAGAGCCAGGGAATGTCCGGCGGGTCATGGCTCGGGCCGACGGTTGAAGAAACCATACTCGCGCTGAAGTCCCAAGGCTACAACGGCGTATTTGTTCAGCCCATCGGGTTTCTGTGCGATCACGTCGAAGTTTTATTCGATATTGATATTGCGTTCAAAAAGTTTGCGGATGCCGAAGGCATGCGGCTTTGGCGGGCGAGATCTTTGAACGAATCGTCGTTATTGACGGCGGCGCTTGCGGATATTGTGAAGTCTCGCACAACGAGAGCAACGAACCATCTCCTCGCTTCCGTACCTGCAAACAGGTAGTTCATTTCGAAGCTCCGTTCAAACAATGAAGCGCATCGCGATTATCGGCGGCGGAATTTCGGGACTGTCTGCGGCGTTCGCCCTTGAACGGCAGCGACAGGCGGGAACGCCGCTCGAATATGTGTTGTTTGAAGCAGGTCCCCGTTTTGGCGGAGTGATTTTTACCGAGCATCTGGAGAATTGCACCGTTGAAGCTGGACCCGATTCGTTTCTTACGGAAAAGCCATGGGCTGCTGAACTGTGCCACGAACTTGGGATCGCCGGTCAATTGATTGGATCGAATGACTCGCAACGGCGAACTTACATCTCAGTAAATGGAAAATTGATTCCTCTGCCCGATGGGCTCGCCTTCATGGTTCCAACAGAGGTGATGCCTGCTGCTCTTTCACCATTATTTTCTTTCCACACCAAGGTAAGAATGGCAAGCGAATGGTTTCATCCCCCGCGCGAAGTTGATGCCGACGAGAGTGTAGCTTCGTTTGTAAAACGCCATTACGGCGAGGAAATGGTGGAACGTTTAGCCGATCCGCTCCTTTCGGGAATATATGGAGGAGACGCCACCGACCTCAGTTTGCGTGCCGTGTTGCCCCGTTTTGCAGACATGCAGGCGCGCTATGGCAGCCTGGGCAAAGCAATGATTGCGAATCGCAAACAAATTAACACGGCCGGCCGGCCGCTGTTTACAACACTGAAAGACGGAATACAGCAACTGGTGAATGCTGTCCTGATTCGCCTTCCCGCGTCGCACGTGCGTTCTAATACCGAAATCCAGTCGCTGCAAACCCGAGATCGTGGATGGTTGATCTCATCGAATGCGAAAGTTGAGAAGTTTGACGGGGTAATAATGGCAATTCCGGCGCACGCCGCTGCGAAACTGCTGGAGGATTCCCATCCGAAACTTGCCTCCGAATTGGGGGACATTCGATACAGTTCCTCGGTCACGGTATCTCTTGTCTACGATGAAAAGGTCCGCGCAAGTTTGCCTGCGGGCTTCGGATACCTGGTACCCCGAGGAGAGGGCAAACGAGTTTTAGCTTCTACTTTCGTGCACAACAAGTTTCGAGATCGTGTACCGGAAGACCGCGCTTTGATCCGTTGTTTTTTGGGTGGAACTCGAGACCAGCCTGTTCTCGAGTTATCGGAAGATAACATCTTACGCATCGTTTTAGCTGAACTCCGTCAGATTCTCGGCATTGAAGCGGAGCCGCTTTTTGCGCGCGTCTATAAATGGAAAGCGGCAATGGCACAATATAATGTTGGCCATCTGGAAAGATTGGAACGAATCGAACGGCAACGCGTAAGTGCTCCAGGTTTGTTCCTAGCGGGAAACGCATACAAAGGTATCGGTATTCCTGACTGCGTACGTTCCGGCAGAGAGGCGGCGAGCCAAGCCATCGCGGCGATGGGGCTGAATGATTTCAAGACTGTTGCAACTCCATAGACTTTTGCGAAATTCTCAGATCCGTTACCTTGCTGTTATTACCGTGTAGTAACTTTCCGGTATTGCCAGAACTAGTGGGATCGCTCAGAGTTCTACAAGACAGGGAGATCATTTTCATGAAACTGGCCATGACAACATTTGCATCGGTCCTGATATTCGTTTTTTCGAGCTTGTCCCTGGTAGGGGCGCAGCAACAAGCCTCCCATGGCTCAGGCGATATGTCGAACATGGATATGTCGCATAACGATTCCGCCATGCCGGGGATGCCGGACATGAACAATGATGGAAGCGCATCCGCGATGCATGCGATGGAAGGCCACATGGACATGGGTCCACACATGGCAATGACGGCCGTGCGCAAACCGCAACCGGGCGATAAAGAAAAAGCTGATCAAATTGTGGAGGCGGCACGCAAGGTCGCCGAAAAGCATCAGGACTACAAACTTGCGCTGGCTGATGGATTCAAGATTTTTTTGCCCAACGTGCCGCAAAAGCAATATCACTTCACTAATTACACATATGCCTTCGAAGCTAGAATGCATTTCAATCCCGACCATCCAACTTCATTGCTCTATCAAAAGAATGGTGATGGCTACAAATTGATTGGAGTTATGTATACGGCTGCGAAGGGCGCCAGTGAAGATGAGCTTAATTCTCGCGTTCCTCTGAGCATTGCGCAATGGCACAGGCACGTCAATTCATGCATGCCGCCCCCGGACAAGAAGAACGAAGCAATTGGTCCGGATGCGAAGTTCGGATTGGCCGGATCTATCGCGTCCAAAGATGCTTGTGATGCGGCAGGCGGAAAATTTATTCCGCAAATCTTCGGTTGGATGGTGCACGTCTATCCCTTCGAAAAAAATCCAGAAGACGTATGGTCGGTTGAGCGCCAAGCTCCTGGTCATATGGATTGAGGTTCAGTCGCGTGCGAACCATTTCCCGCAGCAGATCAATCGTTGCGCCCGTGTAGAATCGCCACTTGATGGCGAATTCCTCAGACGGTCCTGAACCAAAGCACATGGGCGGGTTCTTGCAACGTGTGCTGCGCCAGCTCCGCCCATCTCACCAGCACACAGCATTTTCCGCGACATTGCTTTTGATGACTACGGTGATGCTTTCGCGCGTGATTGGCTACGTGCGCGAGCTTTACGTAGCGTGGACTTTCGGGGCGGGAGTGCAGACCGACGCGTTCTATGCGGGATTTACGATCCCGGATTTCTTAATGTACCTGGTTGCGGGGGGAGCAACATCCATCACATTTATCTCGATATATACGCGGTTCTTGACCGAGGACAAACGGCAGGATGCGCACGAGGCGTTTTCAGTTGTCATCACCGTAATGACATGCATCCTGGGTGCGGGCGTCGTTCTGACGGAAATCTTTACGCCACAGATCACCCATTGGTGGTTCGACAAATTCAATCCCGAGCAATTGCGGCTTTGCGTGCATATCACCCGGATTATTTTGCCGACACAGATATTCTTTTACATCGGCGGCGTCCTGTCGGCGGTCTTGTATTCTCGACGACTCTTCCTGCTCCCATCGTTGGGTCCCATCCTCTACAACGCTTTCATCATTGCGGGCGGCGTGGCGCTTTCCCGGCGGATTGGTGCGTCATCCCTCGCCTACGGCGCATTGGCTGGCGCGTTTTTCGGGCAGTTCGTACTTTATGCAATTGGCGCGGCACGCGCCGGAGCGCGCTACAGGATTTCTTTTGACGTGCACAATCCGGCATTTCGCGAATGGGTGCGGCTATCGGTGCCGCTGATGCTTGGACTGTCACTGGTGACGGTGGATGATTGGTTCATTCGCCGCTTCGCTTCGGGGGGCATAGGAGAGATCGCGCGCTTGAGTTTCGCTAAGAAGCTTTTTAACGTGCCGATCGCCATTCTCGGACAGGCGGTCAGCCAGGCTTCTTTGCCTTTTTTTGCGCGGCTATTTAACGAGAAGCGGCTGCGGGAACTGACCGAAGTTGTAAACGCCGCTGTGTATCGCACTGTGGCCGTCTCGCTACTGGCGACGAGTCTCATGATGGCGGCAGCCCTCCCGCTTATTGATCTTGCATATCGCCACGGCAGTTTCAATTTTTCCGATAGTAAAGAAACAGCGACCTATTTTTTCTGGTTCTCTTTGTCATTGGTCTTTTGGTCGGCCCAAGGGTTGTACGCACGCGCGTTTTATGCGGCTGGCAACACGCTAACGCCGATGATCGCGAGCACGCTGATTACGATAGCGTCCTATCCCCTGTACGCCGCTCTTTATCACAAGTATTCGGTTGTCGGCCTCGCGATCGCTTCGGACCTGGGTATCACGGCCAATTGCCTGGCTATGGCCATCTTGCTGAATCAGCGTAAATTGATTCCGATCGCACAATTACCCTGGAAGGAATTGGGAAAGGCAACCATAACTGCTGTCATTGCGGGTATTTTGAGCTTTCAAATTGCTCGAACCGTGCGAATTACTGGCAGCCGGGTCGCCGACGTTCGCGCAGTGGGTTTGATACTGGTCACGTGGGCGGGAGCGGTGGCGGCGGGTCTTTGGATCACTAGATCGAAATTACCTCAGGCGCTGCGGCGCCGAAAAGGCGCGATTTATCCACGAGTAGCGGAACAACAAGCCGAAGGATCAAGCGGTCTCGAACCATAGCGCCAATTATTGAGAGGAGCTTTACTGACGTTCGAGGATGTCGTCCAACGTTACCTTTCCGCCGCGGGTTACTGTGACCACGTGGTGAGCTGTCTTGTAACCTGTCAGAGTAACGTCAACCATGTAAGTTCCAGGATTGAGATAAAAATCCACCGGGGAGAGTTTCTCGATGAGCCGGCTGTTCACTGCGATTTGTGCGCCTTTAGGCTGAACCTTGATGCTGACGATTCCCATGCCAATGGGATCGCTGCTGCCGAAAAACTTCTTTATCTTTCCAACGGTTCTTATGTCCTGAGTATCGCCGAGAGCGATCAATGTCGGCGAGTAATGAAAGGTCTGTCCCGGCGCAAGGTTTGCCGTCGTGGTCTCTTCCAGGTAGCCAGACTTTTTCACAAGAAGAGTGTGGCTTCCCGGCCTGTCCAATGAGATTTGCGCCGGCGTTACATGTCCTGTGTCCTTGCCGTCCACAAGGATGGAAGCGCCAACTGGCGCGCTAACAAAGAAGACAGTCGAGGGCAGCTGATTGAAATGAACCGTGACCGTGGACTTGCCGCCGGAAATAGCATCGATGGTTCGAATTTCCGGAGCAAAACCGGCTTTGCTGATGTAAACGGTGTGCTGGCCCGGGGGCAGTCCCGAAATGTTATAGGGGGTGATCCAGTTCGGATCGCTTCGGCCATCAATTTGAATCTGTCCTCCGGCTGGGTTGGAATTCACCATGAGCTGTGCAGGAATTACAACTGGTGGCGGGGGCGCTTCCACCTTCGCTTTTACTTTTTTCTTCGCCGCGAACTTGCCTTTTACTGAGACTGCCGATGTGCCGTCATTTGACGGCTCAGAAGCAATGGGCAATTGCATGGTTGATTGGCTGACGGGTGACCCCTGACTGCTTCCCCCACTCGTATTTGTGGACGCAGCCGTGGAAGATTCAATACTAGTCCGAGGGGCGTTCTGATCTTCCGCATTGTCAGAGCGAATCCGCAGGGCGATGATGACTGAGATCGCCAGAATGACGGCGATCGCTGCGCCGATCGAGTACAGGAACATCTTCGGCGGAGTCTTTTTAATTTCTATGACGGCTTTTCTTGCTATCTCCCGGACAGGAAGGGCCGTGGAAGGTGTTTCAGATTTCGTGTAAGAACGCGCTGGCGGCTCATCCAGCAATATATCCTCTGCACCGGCAGATGGCGCTGGCGGCGGAGGCGAGACGAACACTTCTTTCAGTGGAGGCAACTCATCAATTTCCGAGAAGCTACGCCTTTGAGTAGCGCCAGCCTTTCTGCTTTCATCCATCATCGGGTCTACTGCAATTTTCGGCGCCTTAACCTCAGGTTCGAGGGTGGCTGACGACATCTTCGCCTCGGGTTTTATAACGGCGTCAATGGAGGCTTTGATACAGGTACTGATGAATTGCTGCGAAGAATCCATTTTTGCCGCCTTCAGTGACTGAAGGGTAGGCGCAGGTGTTTGCGACGTACCTGCGCCGGCAGCTGCCGCAGATGTCCGCACGTTCGCTGGGACTTCCACTTTTGCAGTTAACGCAGGCGGCGCCGCACTGATCTTTCTTTCTCTCTCCGGCGTCGAGGTTCCCGGAGCGGCGCCGAGTTTCGCTTGCACGACTTTGACAGTTGGCGCAGGTTGCACCGTCTTGTTGGCGGCTACCGTCTTTACCGGATTGTTCTTGCACTTTTCGAGGTCGTTGATGAGTTCCTGGCCTGACTGATATCGGTCAGCTGGGACCTTGGCCAGCGACTTCATGATCACGTCACTCAGAGCCGGATCAATTTTGGGATTAATTTCGCAGGGCGGCGCGGGCATCATCTCCAACACCGATTGCTGCACTTGATCCGGATCTTCCCCGTTAAAGGCTTTCTGCTGGGTAACCATCTCATACACGATCGCACCCAGGCTGAACAGATTCGAGCTTGCGTCGAGCGGTTGACCCTGGATCTGCTCTGGAGACATGTAATGAAGAATCTTGGGGATGCCGGGACAATATTCAGCCGCAGAAACTCCCATCATCGAAACTCCGAAACCAAGCATCTTTACAATGCCGTCCCACTGAACCATTACCTTTCCAGGTTCGAGACTGTAGTGAAGAACTTTGTTAACCCGGGCATGGTCGAGGCCCTGGCAACATTGGCGCGCAATGTCCTGCACATCCCAAATGGAAAAAACCTCTTTCCTCTCCAGCATGGTTTCAATGCTGTTGCCCTGCACGTACTCCATGGTGGCGCAGAACTTGCCCTCGATCTCGCCCGCTCCAAAGAGCATTGCGATGTTATGGGTATTGAGAAGTTTTGAACTCTCCGCCTCTTCAAGAATGCGCTTTACGATGGGCGCAGCTTCCGCTCCGAAAGGCTTCAAATCCACGACTTTCAAGGCGACGATCTGCCCGCCGGCAGAGTCGCAAGCCTTGTTCACCGATCCGGTGAAGGAGCGTGAAATTTCAGCTTGAATTTCAAAGCGGCCAATCTTAGTGGACATTTCTTTCGACCCTCGCGCAACAAACGTCGTCGAATCAAAGACGCAGGACTACAACTGTGGGAGGGGTGCAACTAGGATAATGCGGAGTAACAAATCAAGGGAGTTACGAAAGTGACTCAACTAGCGAGGCGCGGCTTCTCGCTTACCTCTCACCTAGGAGAGTGTCAGTACCAGATCAGGCAGATTAATGACGACGCGGGCAGGCAGTGCTCTACTTCAATCCGGTCACGACGTAGGCTTCGGACAGCTCCCGGCCATACGTATATGCGTATGCGGTGTTGCCGGCAGAAAGATTGGGCGGAGCAACGTTATTGATTCCCGCAGCCATTTCTGCGCCGAAGGTTCTCCACGGCTCCATCTTTCCCGTCAGTATATTCACCTGGAGCACCTTAGCTACCGTCTCGCTGGCGCGAGTGTGGAATGCATACACAGACTCCGCATTGGGCGACCAACCAATCACAAAATAAGTCGAGTCCAGACCGGGGATTGGACGAAGGCCGCCACTACCAAGCGGCCAGATTCCCCACTTCCCATCGGGACCGAGGACCGCTGTACTCCCTCCATCTGGCGAAGGATGCACACCGGCGATCCCCTCAGGCGTAATGGGTTTGGAATCCCCGGTGCTTATATCAATCAGGTAGTCCCTTGCAGCATGTCCCGATTCGATGCCTTGGGCGAGCAAGTGTTTCGCGTCCGGTAGCCAGCGAACTGCGGAGTAGCTCACGGCATCGTGCGTAAGCTGCCGCGCCTCGCCTGCTCCTGTGGGCACAAGATTCAATGGTCCGCCCCTTGGGAGCTTGGTAATCACCCATTTCGCGTCAGGTGAGATTGCGAGGGCAAGTCCTTCGCCGACGCGTGCTGGAGGCGAACCATCCGTATCACGCACGAACACGGTGTAGTTGGGGCCGCCGCCATTGCCTTCCTCTTCAAACACAATCTTGCGGCCATCGCGGCTTATATCGCGCACAATAGACCATCCGAACCACCCAAGTTCGCGCTCCTCTTTTGCGCCCGGCGCGAGGCCCCGAATCCCAATGCGATCCTGATGAGTTATCATCAACGCCGTCCCACTCCGCATGTCTTCCAGCCACATGCCTCCGGGCACGTTCGTGATCACCCGCTGTTTTCCCGAGAGAGTCACCGCATTCGGATTCGTGGCACTGCTGTTACTGGCCGACGTAAACCATATCTCGTCGCCTCGAGGAGACCATAGAATTCCCTCGATCGTTTCCCACCCGGAGGAAAGTTTTTTTTCTTTGCCGTTGCCATCCGAGCTAATCACCGCGACCGAACCCTCGTCGTCGCCGCCCGGATTCTCATGATCGGCGAAGGCTATCCACTTGCCGTCCGGCGAAATTCTTGGGGCGCTGATCCAGTTAATACTGTCAAAAAGCACCTTGCCAATCGGATATTCCAGACGCCAGTGATTGTTTTCCGGGACGTACCGAACCACCGCCATACTTTCGGCATTGGGTGCCCAGTCTGCGTCCTGCACATTGTCGAGCACTTCTCGGGGCGTTCCGCCGCTGAGGGGTACCCGCGCAAGAGTGCCGGCTCGAGCGTAACCACCGAAGGTCACGGTGTTAAGCCGGACTGCCAGTTCTCCGTTCTTCGAAATCGAAAGCAGCTCCGCATCTTTGAGGTCGAGTTCGCGTGCGCCGGGATCATCGGTACGTGACATATAAAGCTGATCGCCGCCTCCTTCCCACGAGGCACTATAGACAATGCTTCCGTCGGGAGTAAACCGGGCATTGCCGATGGAACCCGTGCGGAAAGTGATCTGCTGATATTGGGCGAGCGGAGCGTGACCACTTCCTTTGCCTAGCCACCAGCCGAGGCCCAGCATTATCAACGCGAGGGCGACACCAGTTGCGATTCCAGCGAGCAGCCTGTCACGCGGTCTTACTCCTACCACCGGCGCTATTCTTGTGGTGCTTCCGGAAATCCCAGACAGATGCTCGAGATCGAACGCAATATCACTGGCGGAATGGAATCGGCTTTCAGGCTTCTTCTCGAGGCAGTGTTGGACAATGCGCTCCAGCGCCGGAGAAATATTGCGATTGGTTTCGTTCAACTCCGGCGGGTCTTCTTTCAGAATCGCGCTCATCGTGTCGGCGGGAGTGTCGCCATGGAACGCCCGCTTTCCTGAAAGCATCTCGTAAAGAATCGCTCCAAAGCTGAAAATGTCGGAGCGCGCATCCAACGCAATCCCGCGTACCTGTTCGGGCGACATATACCCAGCCGTTCCCATCACCGATCCCGCCTCAGTGCCATGGGTCGCAGTTGGCAACGAGGTATGAGAACTGGGTTCGTTCTGGGTCAGTTTGGCCAGACCGAAGTCCAGGATTTTGATACGCCCATCGTTGGTGAGGAATAGATTCTCCGGCTTCAAATCACGATGAATGATTCCTTTTTCGTGGGCCGCAGCCAGTCCATGGGCAATTTGCAGGGCATAGTCTAAAGCTTTGCGTACGGCGATGGGTCCGCTGCGCGAACGCTGCCGCAGCGTCTCTCCTTCGAGTAGTTCGGACACGACATAGGGCGAGCCGTCGTTCGCGCCAATATCGAATACCGCCAGAATATTGGGATGATTCAGGGCAGCGGTGGCGAGGGCCTCTTGCTCAAAGCGGCGTAACCGGTCGGAATCAAGAGAGAACGCCTGTGGCAAGACCTTGATCGCCACTTCACGCTTCAGGCGAGAGTCGCGCGCACGATAGACTTCGCCCATACCGCCGGCGCCGAGCAGTGCGACGATCTCATAGGGCCCGAGTTTAGTGCCGGAGGTGACTGCCATGCGTGGGCGCAATTATAGCCTTGCGAAGCCCTTTGCGCCCCATGCGGTGTGGAGAATGACATTTGTCATCACCGTTATGTGACGATCTCCACTACTTTGTTGCCAGCGCATGGGCGACGATCGATATTCGGGAGCGGTGGTTGTCCAGCGCGTCTCCAATCGTCTATTCTGTTTGGCGATGTCCGAGCGGCTTTGGATTTCTTTGAGTTTGTAGCTTTGGTTAGTTGATCACTCGAGTTTTCATATGACACTGATCAGTTTCGTACGCAAAAACTCATTCCGAAATAAGCGCCGCAGCATTCTGACGGTGCTTAGTATTGGCGGCTCGCTGCTTTTGCTCACTTTCCTGATTACCATCTGGCGCAGTTTCTATGACAGCAAGCCGACCGAACAATCGGCGCAGCGCCTGATCGTTCGGGATAAGGTTTCGTTGATCTTTAGTTTGCCGAGCTACTACCGCCAGAAGATTGCTGCGATACCTCACGTGAAGGAAGTTGTGAATGAGCAGTGGTTCGGCGGGCAATATAAGGACGACAAGCCGAAGAACCAGTTCTCCCAGTTTGGCACCGATCCACAGGAGTTGTTTAAAGTGTACCCGGAATTCAAGATGCCCGCTGATCAACTGCAAGCTTGGCAGCATGATCGTGCAGGTGCCATCGTGGCGGTGGACCTAGCCAGAAAACTTGGCTGGAGGATCGGTGACCGGCTGAATCTCACGGGCAAGATTTTTCCCGTGAACCTCGAATTGACCATTCGCGGAATCTTCACCCCCGCGGACACGACCCAGTCGGCTGTCTACTTTAATAAAGACTACATTGACGAAGGCTTTCCGCAACTCAAGGGCCACGAGGGCTTTTTCGCGGTTTTGGCGGATTCTCCCGACTCCGTTCCCAAGGTCGCTCAAGCCATTGATGAGGAGTTCCGCAATGCCGACCGCCCCACAAGAACGGAAACCGAACAGGCTTTCGGGCTAAGCTTTATCAGCATGATAGGTAACGTCAAGGCGTTCATCATGAGCATTTGTCTGGCGGTTGTCTTTACGATTCTGCTGGTATCAGCTAACACCATGGCAATGTCCATTCGAGAGCGTACGCGCGAGGTTGCGGTGCTCAAGACTCTGGGCTTCACCCGCAACAGCATCTTGGGATTATTCGTCGGCGAGGCAGTTTCGCTTTCGCTGGTGGGAGGGTTGATGGGCTCGCTGCTTTGTTTCGCGGGCGTGACCTTGATGGCGAACTACGTCGTCTATTTCGCTGGCATGCACGTCACGCCGCTGACCATCGCGGCGGCTCTGCTGATAGCGACGGTGGTGGGATTCGTCAGTTCTTTTATTCCTTCCTACCACGCTGCGAAAGTAAATATTGTGGATGGCTTGCGTCATATTGGGTAAGTACGAGCGCTAAGAGACAGGAAATAATAAATGGCAATCCCCCTAAGCTATAACGTGCGCAATCTGCGGCTTCGCAAGAGTTTGACCATCATGACCGCGCTCGGAATTGCGCTCACGGTTGCAACCGCGGTTTTCATCATGGCGCTTCTGGCGGGACTTGGCCGAGCCTTTGGCAGTACCGGCGATCCTCTAAATGTCCTGATGCTGCGCAAAGGTTCAGACTCAGAGTTGGCGGCCGGCGGAGTATCGCGAGACGCCGTTGAAATTTTGAAGAACCTGCCAGGCGTCGCAAAGAACAGCAAGGGCGAACCTCTGGTTTCCGGTGAAGATATTCTGGTTGTGGTCATGCCGCGCAAAGGCGGAACGGGAGAAACCAACGTCACCACTCGATTCCTCTCTCCCGTCGGAATTGAGATGCGACCTAAAATTCATATCGTCGCCGGACGCTGGTTCGCGCCAGGGCAGCGCGAAGTGGTGGTAAGCAGCTCGATCAACCGGCGCTTCGAAAACGCGGATATTGGGGACACGGTTCACATCGGAAAGGGCGATTGGCCCATCGTGGGCATTTTTGACGCAAATGGCACGGCGCACCAATCCGAAATCTGGGGCGACGTCAACCAATTGGTCACCGACTTCGAACGTTCGATTTATTCCTCGGTGCTGGTGCGGGCAACTGATCCCGCGTCGGCACAAGCGCTGAAGAACCGCGCCAACGACGATCAGCGCCTGGAACTCAATGGCATGCTGGAAACTGACTATTATGCCTCGCAAACCAAGTCGGGAGCTCCGATCAAGGTTGTTGGCTGGATTGTCGCGTTCATCATGGCGGTCGGGTCGTGTTTCGCTGCCGCGAACACCATGTATGCGGCCGTCGCCTATCGCGGGCGCGAGATTGCGACCTTGCGCGTGATTGGGTTTTCGCGCCCCAGCATTTTGACTTCGTTCATGCTGGAGTCGCTGCTGCTGTCCTTAATGGGCGCGGCGCTAGGCATCCTGCTGATGTTGCCATTCAATGGCATGACGACGGGGACGCAAAATCAGGTGACGTTCAGCGAAGTTGTATTCAGCTTGCAGATGACGCCGGTGGTGATCGTCAGCGCGATTATATTCGCTCTCATCATGGGAGTTTTAGGAGGGTTCGCGCCGGCGTGGCACGCATCGCGCCGCGACATACTGAGCGCGTTACGG
Organism: Acidobacteriaceae bacterium; assembly: GCA_003169715.1. GTDB lineage: Bacteria > Acidobacteriota > Terriglobia > Terriglobales > Acidobacteriaceae > PALSA-188. The sequence continues at coordinate 12,288 of PNAR01000219.1, forward strand.
GATTAAGAACGGTTGCGTAGGAACGGCCGCGCTCGGCTGTTCGGTCGAGCACAGCTCGACAATTCATCTAAAACCTGGACAGCCGAGGACGGCTGTCCCACGTAAATCATGGCTATTGATACAAAACACGAAGAACTACAGAGCCTTCGCATTGATCGCAATGCAGCCAGCGGAGGCGCACCGCCAGTCTGGGCGCGTCGCTATATTCTCATTGGGATCGCTTTGATCGTACTGCTAGGCTTGGCCGCAATTGCTTACCGCCTGTTTTCGCGTGACGTCCCGGAAGTGGAGGTGGTCCGCGCATCGGCACAGAGCACCGATGTGGGTGGTGTCGTCCTCTCCGCGAGCGGCTATATTGTCGCTCATCACAAGATCAACCTGAATTCGAAGGTGACGGGCCGGGTGAAGTGGATCGGCGTGGAAAAGGGAGACAAGGTCAAAGAAGGCCAGGTATTAGTGCGCCTCGAAGACGACGAATTTCGTGCCCAATACGAGCAAGCAAAAGGCGCCGCCGATAATGCCCGCGCCTATTTGGAGGAACTGCAACACGGATCCCGCCCGCAGGAAATCCAACAAGCCCAACACAATCTGGATGAAGCTCGAGCCATGCTTGTGGATGACAGACTCACATTGGATCGCACTCGAAACCTGTTTGCCCAAGGCGTGCTGTCAAAACAGGCGCTCGATGATGCCACGGCGAAGTTTGATGCCGACCAGCAGCGAGTGAATTCTTTGAATAAGAGTTTCGAGCTTGCCAAGATTGGCCCCCGCCCAGAGGAGATTGCTCGTGCGCGCGGCGCCCTCGAACAGGCCCAGGGCCAGGCGGATTATGCCAAATCTTTGCTGGATGCGACTGTAATTCGAGCGCCGGTAACTGGAACAATTCTCGAGCGTTCCGCCGAAAAGGGCGAGCTCGTGACTTCGGGATTTGCCAGCACGGCCGAGGGCGGCCCTCAAGGAATGGTTGTCTCCCTTGCCGATCTGAATGATCTTCAGGTCGAACTCGATATCGCGCAGGACGATTTTGCCAAACTTGGTCCTGAGCAAAAGGGGATCGTCACGACGGATGCGTACCCTGACCGCAAGTACGACGGCGTGATCTCGGAAATCTCGCCGGAAGCCGACCGGGCCAAGGCGACCGTCCAGGTGAAAGTGCAAATCCTCCATCCAGACGCTTATCTGCGGCCCGACATGAATGCCACCGTGAAGTTTCTGGCCAGCGAATCACAGCACGCAAGCTCCCAACCACAGGGCGTTTTTGTGCCAACAGCGGCGATTCGCGACCACGGCGGAAAGAAAGTCGTTTTTCTCTCGTTTGACGGCAAAGCAATGCAGCGCGAAGTGAAAATTCTGTCGCAACGAAGCGGCGGCGTACTGGTGCAAGGACTTAACGGGGGCGAGGACGTAATTACGACGGCACCAGACAATTTGAAGAACGGCGACAAAATCAAGATCAAAGGACAATCATGAGCACAGCTACTCTTCCAAACACTGCAACACAGACGAAGGTCGTTCGGGCAAACAACGTCAGCAAGATTTTCAAGCGCGACGCTTTTGAGGTGAAAGCGCTGGACGATGTGTCCATTGAAATCGCTCAAGGCGAATTTCTCGCGCTGATGGGACCATCTGGTTCCGGCAAGACCACGCTGCTGAATATGATTGCTGCGATTGATCGCCCGACTTCGGGCGAACTTCTGGTGCTGGGCGAAAATATCTTCCGGCTGAGTGACGCTCAGTCGGCGCACTGGCGGAACGTGCATATCGGCTATGTTTTTCAAACGTTCAATCTGATTCCAGTTCTTACAGCATTTGAGAATGTTGAGCTTCCGCTCCTGCTCACCAAACTCAACTCACAGCAGCGGCGCGATCATGTCATGACCGCGTTGAAATTGGTTGGACTCGAAGATCGCGTCAGTCACCTCCCCAAACAGCTTTCTGGCGGACAAGAACAACGGGTTGCCATTGCAAGGGCGATTGTCAGCGACCCGACTCTGCTGCTTGCCGATGAACCGACGGGGGACCTTGACAGCAACTCCGCGACGGAGATTTTAGACATTTTGAAACGGCTAAACGAAGGATTTAAGAAAACAGTAATCATGGTCACGCACGATCCACACGCTGCGTCTTACGCGCACGTCGTACGCCATCTGGAAAAAGGAATGTTGTTGCCGCCGGGATAGTTGGATCGGGCCGAGGGTTCCTCGACTGGACAGCCGAGGGCGGCTTTCCCTACGCGATCTTGAGCACGACTTTGCCGAAGTTTCTTCTTTCCAGCAATAGGCGATACGCATCGCCGGCTTTTTCCATGGGAAACACTGCGCCCACTACCGGGCGCAAACGTCCCTGTTCGATCCATGCCGAGAGATGTTTCCAGGCTTCATCCATCAATTCCCGTTTAGCGGAAAGATAGGTGAGCCATAATCCGTGAACGCTCGTGCCTTTCGCGTACAGTGTCCCAGCGTCAATTCGAGCTCGCTGTCCTGTAGCCGTACCGTAGACGATCACACGGCCAAAATCCCGCAAACATCGAACGCTTTTGGCAGCGTGTTCTCCGCCAAGCATCTCGAAAACTACATCCACACCCTCTCCCTTGGTTAAATCTCTGATCGCATCTTCGTAGTCGCGTTGCTTGTAGTTGATCCCGTGATGAAGTCCGAGTTTTTTGGCCCGGGCCAATTTTTCTTC
>PNAR01000219.1:14977-22519 GCA_003169715.1 Acidobacteriaceae bacterium
GCTGTTCCCACTCCCCCAGCGACGGCATGGATCAGGACACGAGGAGGCGAGTCGCCGGCCGCGCGCAGCGGAACCGAGCCCACTTTCGCCGCGGAATCGTGCAAACCAGCTTTCCAATACGCAAAGTACGCAGTGAAATAATTTACGGGAAAGGCCGCGCCTTCTTCGTCGGCCCAATTGTCGGGGACGGGCCACAGCAGATCGGGCGGAGCTGCGATGTGTTCGGCAAACGCCGCCCACTGCGCATACCCCATTACTCGCTGCCCCTTCTTTTCCGATATGCCGCAAAATTCGCGGCCCGCGATCAGTGGCGGATTCGGTGCTCCCGGATATCCCCCGTTAGCAGTCATGATATCGGCGAAGTTGATGCCTCCGGCCAGCACGCGTACTAACTGCTGCTGGCCAATGGCAGTCGCATCCGCAACTTCTGTGACTTCGAGAACTTCGGGTCCGCCGAAACGTCCGATGACCACAGCTTTCATAGTCGAAGTTTAGCAGAGCTCTGGATCATCCCACCGCTCACTCTGTGATACTTTGTTGCCACCTGCTGTGCTTGGATCGGATCTTTACGTCAGGTATATACTTCATGGGCACGGGATTGAAGTGGCATTATTTAATCAGCGGAGCACTCTTATTCGTTCGCATTCATAGGCTCCGCATAATGATCGCCAGTCGCTGGAGTTTTGCCGTTGTGGCTGGTGCGGGCTTGATCCAATGGCATATCGGACAAGCTTGAGGAGGTCCCTTCCGTGGACTTGGCATTGATTCGTCTCATATTTATTGTTTTTGTTTCTATTACTTGCTATCTTGTGCGGCCTTTCTCTCTACCCGCAAACATAGACGCGGGCATTGGGGTACTCATCGGCGGCGCCATTGTCATCTTCGAGAGGCGCTTGCGATTTGCCAGCCTCACGCGGTTGATCGGGGCCGCAATTGGCAGCGTTCTGGGCATTTTCGGCGCCTACCTGTTTGCAGTCGTAATTCGAGATAGCATTCCTGCCGGGCCGACCCAAAGCTTTCTGCAACTGATGGTCATGTTCCTGATGGCCTATGTGGGGCTAGTCGTGGGGGCAAACAAGGGCGATCTTCTCAATCTTTCGGCGCTGGGCGGAATATTTGGCGGAGAGAAGCAAGGAAAAAAGAGCTACAAGATTCTCGATACCAGTGTGATTATTGACGGACGCATTGCGGACATAGCGGAAACCGGATTCCTCGATGGAATCATTCTTACTCCCCAATTCGTTCTACGCGAACTGCAATTGGTGGCCGACTCATCTGACTCCCTAAAGCGAAACCGCGGACGCCGCGGCCTGGACATCCTGCAACGACTCCAGAAGATTGCCTGCGTACAGATTCAGATTGTTGAGGATGACTTTCCGGCGGTGCGAGAGGTGGATTTGAAGCTCATCGAACTGGCAAAGCTGTACGAGGGGAAAATTATTACGAATGACTTTAATCTGAATAAAGTTGCGCAACTTCAAGGAGTCGAGGTCCTCAATATTAATGAGTTGGCGAATACGCTGAAACCAATTGTGCTGCCCGGCGAGATCATGCGAGTGTTCATCCTTAAAGAAGGGAAAGAATACAATCAGGGGGTAGCCTACCTTGACGACGGCACGATGGTTGTGGTGGACAATGCCCGGAAAATGATTGGAAAGACGGTTGACGTATCAGTCACTTCCGTTTTGCAGACGACAGCGGGAAAGATGATCTTCGGGAAATGGGATGAAAGATCGCCGCGATCGGATTCTCGCCCCACAATCGCCGCAGTGCCGGCGGTAAACTCAGCGACGCAAAACGAACTGAAAACACCCCAAGGCATGATGGAAATACGCCCCGCCGAGCACGGATAAGGGGGACTCCATCTAGGGATGCTCCGCACTCACAGAAATTACATTTAGGTTTGTTCCTTGGAGATTGCCTGTAACTGTTGCTCGAAGACCTGCCAACTTATCCAGTGCGAGATCGTTTCCGGTTAGCGTGTAAACATCATCACCGCTGAGGAGCACGTATTTCGATCCATTCAACGCGCACATCTTTGCGCATTCCGACGCGTTTTTTCCGGGATACCTTTCGTGTTTTGCTCCGCAGTGTTCGTCGGTAACCATTCCTGAAAAACTGGTTTGAGTCGCCGGCTCCGCAGACTGGCCAGCAGCAAGTGTTATAGTTGTCCCGGCCAACACTACTGCCAGACCTAGCGCTGTTGCCAAGACCACGCCAACGCAGTAACCAATTAATCGCAACCATCCCCGATGATTCAACTCCATAAATCGTAAATCCTTGTTGAGTATTACCCCTTCACCCCGAGAAAGACATCACTGACGCCATGTAGGGGCGGAAAAAAGTTCCTGTAGGGCTACAAAACGAGAATCTCCGCAAGTTCACCTAGTTTGCGCCCGCAAGTTTGAACTGAAGGCACGGGCCTCGTATACTGATCGCCCGATGAAGGTGATTGTCATTATTCCCGCGGCCGGGTTGGGTACACGGATGGCTTCAAACTCTGACGCAGTTCGTCAGCAGGGTGTCCCATCAAAGCAATTTACGGAATTGGGGGGGACTCCGATTCTGATTCACACCTTGCGTAAATTTGTCGCTTTCCGGAGCATCTCTGACATCTGGATTGCACTACGCAAAAGCGAGATTGCATCTTTTCGAGCGCGGCTGAACAAGGAAACTGTGAATCAAACTTCAATCCATCTGGTTGAAGGCGGTGAGTACCGGCAGCATTCCGTCTCTAAAGCCCTCGCGGCATTTGCTGCCGAACCTGAAGATATTGTTCTTGTGCATGATGCGGTGCGCCCTTTTATTACCGGGCAGATCATTCAAGGCGTAATTGATGGCACCCGAAAATATGGAGCGGCCATTGCTGGAATCCCTGCCGTTGATACGGTTAAGCAGGTGGATCGCACCGCCGATGGCGCGATTGTCACCGCAACAATGCCACGCGAGCGACTGGTAATGGCGCAAACTCCGCAGGGATTCCGATATGACGTGCTCAAGAAGGCCTTTGATGAAGCGGACAGCGATGGATTCCTGGGAACTGACGAAGCTTCTCTCGTCGAGCGATCCGGACACGAAGTCGCCGTGGTGATGGGATCTCCTAGAAACATAAAGATTACGAGTCCCGCAGATTTGGAACTGGCTGAGTTTTATCTTCGGAGCGAGGTTCTTTCCACTCAATGACCTATAGCCAGAATGATAAAAAGAACTCGAGCGCAGGAATCGCCATTTGAAACCGCGAATCCGTATCGGTAATGGCTGGGACTCGCACGAGTTCAAACGCGGCATCCCGCTCAAGATTGGCGGCGTCACGCTTCCACATCCGAAAGGCTTAGGCGGCCATTCCGACGGAGATGTTTTGCTGCATGCAATCACCGATGCATTGCTGGGGGCTATAGCCGCTCCAGATATTGGTTCGTTGTTTTCGCCATCTGATGCCAGATGGCGCGGCGCCGACTCCGCTGTTTTTCTGGCTGAAGCGCTGAAGCGAGTGAACAGCGCAGGCTATGACGTGGGCAATCTTGACTCTACGGTAATTCTTGCGGCTCCGAAAATCGGCCCACACACACCCGCGATTCGCACTCGCGTCGCGAAATTACTGCGGATTCCTGAAGACTGCGTGGGAATAAAAGCGAAAACACCGGAAGGTATGGGAACTGACAACGCCGCAATCGCTCATGCCACTGTTGTACTCAAGTTGAAACCTTCGAAGAAGCCACGAAGCAAAGTCCAGCCCGCAAAACGGAAAACATAAATATTTAATCCTTCCGAAAATTAAATAACTGCAACAAGACACCCCCCTCCTGTATTCGTATCTGATACTTCAGATTTGTGCTAACCCCAGCAGGCTGTTTCCGTCCAAGGAGAGTACGCATTCCTCCTGTAGTTGGAACTTGCCAGATGGATCTGCGTATCTAACGCGACGACGGATCGCAACGAGAGGTAGATTGCGATTCGAGGAAATTTCGGGGCGAAGGGATTACATCACTCTCGGTTTGGCGGCCAGGTGAACGCAATCCCTAAGCGAAGAGCGGTCCTTCGACTGCTCTTTGCTCAACCCCGGCAACATTGTAGGCTTTTCGTTACTAAACTCAAGATTTTCGGGCATGCGGGCCCTGGCCGCCGAGATATTGCGTCCCGACGCTTATCGGGAGAGAAATGGAATTCCATGAAAATCTCGGATAATTCAAAGAGCTTTTTGCTGGTAACGGCCTTGCTATTCAGCTCAGTTGCATTCGCCTCTAACAAACATTCTCTAACAGTTAACACTCAGGTTACCGTGAATGGAAAGCTATTGGCACCCGGTTTGTACTCAGTAATATGGGACGGCGCGGGCCCGAATGTGCAGGTCAGCTTTGTGAAAGGTAAGAAGATCGTAGCCACAGTTCCGGCCCACGTAGTTGATCTGAGCACTTCCGCAGCCAATGACTCGGCTGTCATCAAGAAGAATGAAGATGGCAGCAGCTCACTAGCGCAGATTCGGTTTGGCGGGAAGAAGCAGGCCCTAGATCTGGAAGGCGCGACGCCACAAAGCTAGTGAAAACCTGTGCGGAATAGGAAACGGGAAGAACAGCTTCCCGTTTTTTGCGTTACTCGCGTGAGCGGCAATATTTGTCGCGATTTTTCGCGCAGGATGTCTTCGATCAAGTGCTGTTAAAATAGTATTGCGATGGTGTTGCCATTCGTCCGCGATCTCTTTGCGGACGCCGAAAGTCTACCCGAATTCAAGCGTGTAGCCTCCCACATCAAGGAGAACGCGGGCCGTATTAGTGTTTCCGGTTTAAATTCCCCCGCCAAAGCGCTTATTGCGGTGTTGATTCAGAAATTCGCTGGGCGGCCTCTAGTGTTGGTTGTGCAGGACAATAAAGCCGCTGATGAATTTGTTCCCGTTCTGCAAGCCTTTTGCGAACTAGCTGGCGCCGCAGACCCAAATTTAGTTATTGCTTTGCCTGCCAATGATGTATTGCCTTTTCAAAGCCTTTCTCCTCATCCTGAAATTCAGGAAGAACGGGCCGTCGCGCTTTGGAAAATTTCAACCGGCGCCGCCTCCATCGTAGTTTCGCCTATCGCAACCGCTGCCCTTCGGTTTCGTCCGGCGGAGTATTACGCCGATTTGGCCCGAATCGTAAAACGCGGTGAAACGTTCGACCATGAGACGCTGCTCGCTCACCTGAATACCGTAGGTTACAGTTCAACGGACGTGGTGGAAATGCCGGGCGAATACGCATTGCGGGGCGGCATTCTGGATGTCTACTCTCCCGAGGCCGACCGCCCATTGAGGATTGAGTTTTTTGGCGATGAAGTTGAGTCCATCCGCAAATTTGATCCTGAAACTCAGCGATCTTCCGATACCGTAGATGAAGCTCTGTTATTACCTCTGACTGAAACACCGGTCACTACCGAATTGCTGGCAGCGATTCATTCCCGCCTTTCAGGAAGGCGGATCTCCGGCCGGGAAGAGGTTGTGGCCCAGGCGGTCCGATCGGGGGGCGTCACGACTTTTCCTGGATGGGAGCCGTACGCAGCGGTTGCCGGTGCGAGCCATAGTCTTTTTGATCTCATCCCGAACGCTGCCGTATTGATTGACGAACCATCTTCTCTGCACCCGGAGTTCGACCATCTTTGGACGCGAATACAGGCGGCGCACGAGTCCAGTGGAGTGGGCGCCCTTGTTGAACCTCGGGACTTGTACTTCTCGCCCGAAGATTGGTGGGAAAAAATTACGACGATTCCAGGGGCCGATATAGAACATCTCGCTGTAGAAAAGATTGGGGAAGTCCCATCCGTTTCATTCCATTCGCAGCCCGCACAGCGTTTTCACGGCTCGATCCCAACAATGCTGGAAGAAGTAAAGAAACACATATCCGAAGGCCGGCGGGTTTTGATCACAGTGCCGAACACTGGCGAGGTAGAACGCCTCGCGGATATTTTCAGCGAATATGGGGTTTCTTTTCGCCTGGGCAGCAAAACTCGTAGCGGAGAAAGTTACGCCGACGAGACGGCCTATTTTGCAGGCGAAATTTTAACCACCACATTGGCCAAAGCCTATGTTCCCGATGGATTTGTGCTTCCCGATGCCAACCTCACCGTTTTTGGGGCCCGAGACCTCTTCGATGAATCTGAATCCGTAGTCACTCGGCCACAAAAACAAAGATCGAAAGTTTCGGCATTCTTGTCCGACTTCCGCGATCTGCAAGTTGGCGATTATGTGGTTCACGTCGAACATGGCATTGGGCAATATCAAGGCCTAAAAGAAATCAATCAGGGCGACGGAAGCGCTGAATTCATGCTGCTTGAGTACGCCGAGGGAGCACGCCTGTATGTTCCTTTAACCCGCTTGGATCTGATTCAGAAGTATCGCTCGTCGGAAGGCGCGAAACCAGCGCTGAATCACCTCGGCACAGCGGCTTGGGGAAAAACAAAAGCCCGAGTTCGGAAAGCCATGAAGGATATGACTGACGAACTGCTCAAGCTGTATGCGCAGCGCAAGACAGCGCAAGGTCATGCTTTCCCGCCAAGCAATGAATGGATGCGCGAATTCGAGGACGCCTTCGAATACAACGAAACTGACGACCAGAATTACGCCATTGCAGACGTGAAGCGGGACATGGAGTCGCCGCAACCGATGGATCGTCTGTTGTGCGGCGACGTCGGCTATGGAAAGACTGAAATTTCAATGCGCGCTGCATTCAAGGCGGTAAGCGACAACAAACAAGTTGCCCTTCTCGCGCCCACCACCGTCCTTGCTTTCCAGCACTATGAAACCTTTAAGCAGCGCTTCGCGGCTTTCCCGGTTGCCATTGAGATGATCAGCCGCTTTCGGACCGCCCGGCAGCAGAAAGAAATTCTCCAGAAAGTCGAAACAGGCAAGGTTGACATTCTCATCGGCACGCACCGGCTGCTTTCAAAAGACATAAAATTCCCGGACCTCGGACTCTTAATCGTGGATGAAGAACAACGCTTCGGCGTCCGCCATAAGGAACGCCTGAAACAAATGAGAAAAGAGGTGGATGTTCTAACTATGTCCGCCACTCCCATCCCACGCACGCTGCACATGTCACTGGTGGGATTGCGCGATATGAGCGTAATCGAAACGCCGCCGAAAGATCGTATCGCCATTCAGACGGTTGTCGCGAATTGGGATGAAAAGCTGATTCAGTCAGCCATCGAACAGGAGCTTGAACGTGGCGGACAAGTTTACTTTGTACATAACCGCGTGGACACGATATGGGAAATCGCGGCCAAGCTTCAGGAATTTGTGCCGCGAGCCAGAATACTTGTTGGCCACGGTCAAATGTCCGAGGGTGAGCTCGAAAAAGTGATGCTAAAGTTTATGCATCACGAAGCTGACATCCTGGTTGCAACTACCATCATCGAAAATGGTCTCGACATCCCACTGTGCAACACGATTTTGATTAACCGTGCGGAACGGCTTGGCCTTTCCGAACTTTATCAATTGCGAGGCCGCGTGGGGCGTTCGAATCGGCGCGCCTACGCATATCTGCTCCTGCCTGCGGAAATCGAGCTTACCCCAATCGCGCG
>PNAR01000371.1 GCA_003169715.1 Acidobacteriaceae bacterium
GCCGACTCGAATTTTTTTCATGATCTCGACACTACAAAATCTTTTTTCCAAAAGCTGACAATGCCAACTCCACCGCCAGTTCCGCGGTACGGTTATGTTCGTCAATCACAGGATTTACTTCGACGATTTCAAAGCTCAACATGCGGCCATGATCGGCAATGATTTCCATGGCTAAATGTGCCTCGCGGTATGTTGCGCCGCCGCGAACCGGGGTTCCGACGCCGGGCGCATCTTCGGGATCAACCCAGTCCATGTCGAGTGAAACGTGATAACCGGCTGTGCCTCGCCCAGCGATTCGCAGGGCTTCTTCCATCACCGTTCTCATGCCGCGTTCGTCTATGTCGCGCATCGTGAATACCGCGATGCCAGCTTTGCGGACGTTTTCTTTCTCGATGAAGTCAATATCACGCACTCCGACCAGCACGCAGTTTTCCGGATGCACCTTCGGAGAGAAGCCAAAAATATTCGCCAGTTCGCTTGGGCCAAGTCCGCACAAGGCTGCCAGCGGCATTCCATGAACGTTGCCGCTGGGCGAACTTTCAGGAGTATTGATGTCGGTGTGAGCGTCAATCCACACGAGGCCGATTTTCTGATTTTGCCGGCGGTAGAATTCAGCGACGCCGGCGACCGTTCCGGCCGCAACCGAATGGTCCCCGCCGAGGACGATGGGAATTTTGCCCGAATCCAGCGTCTCTAAAACCAGTTCTGCATTCTTCGCGCAAATGGCGGTAATTTCTTTTAAATACTTTGCGTGGGGATCGCCTTCATGTCGTTGTTCCGCGATAGCAACGTCAATGTTGCCGGCATCCTCGACAACATGGCCGAGTTCTTCCAGTCGAGCTTCGAGTCCCGCGACGCGAACGGCCGAAGGGCCCATGTCAACCCCGCGGCGCGATTGCCCCAAGTCGAGGGGAACGCCAATGACACGAATAGTTCGGGGAGAAATCTTCGAGAACAAAGATGAATTTAGTTTCGTCACAGTTAACAATCCACCGCAGAGATCGCAAAGAACGCCGAGTTAGAAGTAAATTAATCAGTTCCTTGTCTTTTGCCTTTGCCTTGTGTCTTCTGTTTTTTTACTGTTGATCCTCTGCGGCCTTTGCGTGCTCGGCGGTAAACGAATTTACCCTGCTGAATCAGGAAAATTATTTACGATTCTCTTAACGCCATTTCTCAGTAACGGAACATGAAAATTGATTATTAGCCCAACTCTTCTATCGCTCAGGCGCAAATACGAGATTAACTGAGCATCATGAATTGGCACTAATTGTTCGATGGCTTTGATTTCTACAATCACGGCATCTTCTACAACGAGATCCAAACGATATCCGCAATCCAACTTCACCTCTTTGTAAATTGCCGGGAGGGGCTTTTGCTGCTCGACTTTATGGCCCAATTGACGAAGTTCATAAGCTAGGCACGCTTCGTACGCTGACTCCAACAGGCCTGGACCTAGAGTTTTATGCACTTCAATCGTGGCACCTATGATACTGCGAGTGATCCGATCGAGTCTGTCTTTTTCGTGCATTTATCAATTCAGGAACATCTACCGCCGAGCACGCTGAATTCGCCACGTTTGGGGAGCAACTCCCGTTATCTTGGCGGCCTCGGCGCACTCGGCGGTAATCAATGTCTATGGATACAGCCTGTGCAGCATCCTGGGGAATGGGATTGTTTCGCGGACGTGCTCCAATCCGCAAATCCAGGCTACTGCGCGTTCGATGCCCATTCCGAAACCGCCGTGGGGGACGCTGCCAAATTTGCGCAGGTCGAGATACCACTTGAATGCTTCCTCGGGGAGTCCGTGCTCGTGAATTCGCTTTACCAGCAAATCGTACGAAGCCATGCGCTGCGAACCGCCGATAATTTCTCCGTAGCCTTCCGGCGCGAGTACGTCAACGCAGAGGGCGAGATCGGACCTTTCAGCATCGGGCTCCATGTAAAACGCTTTTATTTTTGCCGGATACCGGTGCACCATCACCGGCTTTTCGAATTGCGAAGAGATGTAGGTCTCGTCGGGGGATCCCAAATCTCCGCCCCATTCAAATTGATTTTCCAGCGCGCCCTTCGCGTGAGCTTCCTGCAACATCTTCGCGGCTTCATCGTAGGTGATGCGCGGGAACGGGACCTCTATCTTTTCCAACTTGGCGATGTCTCGTCCGATGGTTTGCAGGTCGCCGCGCCGCTTTTCCAAACATCGTTTCACCAGAAACGTAATAAAGTTTTCCGCGAGTTCCATCAGATCGTCGAGCGTCGCATACGCAACTTCAGGTTCCACCATCCAGAATTCCGTTAGATGACGGCGGGTCTTACTCTTTTCTGCACGGAAGGTTGGCCCGAAGGAATAGACCTTACCCAGCGCCATAGCGGTCGCTTCGATATAGAGCTGTCCGGACTGCGTGAGATATGCCTGCTCTTCGAAATAATCCACCGGGAATAGCGTTGTGGTTCCTTCGCAAGCGGCTGGTGTGATGATGGGTGGATCGGTAAGCGTGAATCCGCGATCGTCGAAAAAGTCTCTTGCCGCTTTGATGATTTCCGCGCGAACGCGAAGAATGGCCGCTTGTCGAGGAGTACGCACCCAAAGATGGCGGTGATCCATCAGGAAATCCACGCCATGTTCTTTCAGAGAAATTGGATAGGGATCGCTTTCCGAAACTCGCTGAACCACCTCGACCGCGATGACGTCAAGCTCGTAGCCTCCAGGGGCGCGCTTGTCGGCGCGCACCTTGCCTTCGACGATTACGCTCGATTCCTGCGTAAGGCCTTTCAGCGATTCGAAAACTTCTGGTGCAACGGCATTCTTCGCGACTACCCCTTGGATTACCCCAGAGCCATCCCGAAAAATTGGGAACAACAGCTTTCCGCTCTCGCGCAGATTGTAAAGCCATCCGCGAATCGTGACGGTCTCACCGTCGTGTTTGCCGATTTCAGAAATTGAAGCTATGGGCATTTTGAAGTTTTATTACCGCCGAGGTCGCCGAGATCGCAAAGCAGAGCTGAAGATATGTTTTTAAATTCCAAAGGTTTCTCGGCGTATTCAGCGGTCTCGGCGGTAAATATTATGATGCTTCTAACTTTTCGAATGTTTCTGCCATCTTCTCGATTGGATTGACCTTCTCATCCTCTTCAATTTCCAGGAGTAACGGCGGCGTTTGCGGCGCGGACCGCAGAAGTTCCATTGCTTGTTTCCAATCAATGGTTCCGCTTCCGGGCCACAAATGGGCATCGCGGTCTTTCGCGTTGTCGTGTACGTGCGTGGAGTGGATATAAGCTTTCACGCTCTCAAAGGCTTGCGCCACATTCGTCATCATATGTGCGTGGCCCAGATCGAAGCACACGCCAACATCGTCGAAGTGGCTGGTTTGGATAAATTCCACCAGTCGCTCTGGAGTGGATAACTCATTGGGAATGTTTTCCAGTAGGATCCGCACTCCCAGTGGCTTGGCGAATGCCCTCAGATGTTCGACCGAAGTCATGGCCGCCTCAAACTTGCGGTCGTCGAACAACTCGCCACCTACCCCGATGTGTTGCACAAGAAAGCGAAACGGAATTTGTTCGGCCAATTCCAGCGCGCGCTTGATTTCGTCCATTGCTTCAATACGTCCCGCACGATCCGTGGAGGCGACGTTCACGGGCGGCGAGCCAGTTCGCCCCCATTCGTAGTCAGCATATAGTGGCGCGTGCACCGAATTCAGTGGGATGCCGCTGGAACGAAACCAGTCGGCAATTTCGCGGACGTGCTGCTTGCGATTGGCATAGTCAATGTGCTGGCGAGCCGCGAAAATCTCAATTGCCTGAGCGCCGCCTCGCACCAGCCCGTCGAGCAGGCCTGGATGCAATCGTTCTTTAACATAAACAAAGCTTGAAATTGCCTTTAGCATCTTTTAATTCCTGTGTCTCCGCAGGATACAGCAGAACTTCTGAGGCTAGCCCAAGCAGGAACGCCCAGTCAAATATCGAAAGATCAAGCCGCCTTTGTTTACCGCCGAGATCGCAGAAAACGCCGAGATAAAGAAGAACATTTTTTTAAGTCCTGCTTTTCTTGGTGTTTTCGGCGATCACGGCGGTAAATACTTGCGTCACACCTGCTGACGCGCTTCGCCCAAGGTTACAGAGAAATCCATCTTTTTCTTGCCCCGATAAACCGTGATTTTTACGGTGTCACCGGCGCGGTGGTTATTCATGCTCTGTGCTAAGTCGCGTTCGTCTTGCACTTCTTGGCCGTCAATGGCTACGATTAAATCGCCCCCCAGCGCGATGGGAGTGTTTCCGATATAGGCGTGTTCGTTACCACCATGCAATCCCGCGCGTTCAGCCGCTCCCCCAGGCACGACTTGCAGGATTAGCAGTCCATTGTCTGCCGGCAGTCCCATTTGTCCGGCGAGATCAGGACTGATAGAAATTGTGCGCACACCTAGGGCTGGCCGTCGCACCCGGCCCAGCGTGACTAGATCATTGAGCACTGCCTTGGCCGTATTGATCGGGATGGCAAAACCGATGCCCGCGCTTTGCCCCACATTGGAAGCGATCATCGTGTTGATGCCAATCACCTCGCCGTGATAGTTCAGTAGAGGTCCCCCGGAATTTCCTGGATTAATGGCGGCGTCGGTCTGAATCGCGTCGTCAATGGTCAGTCCGTCCGGCTCTTGCACCGAGCGAATCGAACTCACAATACCGCTAGTCAGGGTTCCTGAAAGAGCGAACGGATTTCCGATGGCGTAAACTTTCTGCCCCACCTGCAAATCACGGGAGTCACCCAGCACCATTGGAGTAAGCCCTGCCGCTTTAATTTGCAAAATGGCCAAATCATGAGAGCGGTCTATTCCAACGACGGTCGCTGGATACTTCTTGCGGTTGCTTAACGTGACCTCAACCTGCCGGGCGCCTTCAATGACATGGTTGTTGGTGAGGATGTGACCTGTTTTGTCTATGATGAAACCCGATCCTTGGCCTTCCTGAGGGACCAGCCCATAGAAAAAATCATAGGCCACTGCGCGCGAGGTGATGTTCACGACGGATTCGATATTCTTGCGGTAAACGCTAATGTTATTTTGCTCTTCGGCATCTTCCGTACCGCTAGTGCTCGCAGCTTCAGTGATTTCAACCTTTTCTGGCTGGCTGATCAATGACGCAGGCCACAAATGACGGGAATGATAAGTGGTGACGTAGAAGAAAACGGCGCTAAGAATTACTGCAATCAGAAATGGTCGAAGCAGCCTCATGGAGCGAGTACCTTTCCCTCGAATTTCGTGACGCGAGGAATCTAATTCTAACTGGTTAGCTTGATCAATGAAGTTAATGCAGACCTGCGGGAAAAGAAAGGTTAGGCAGCACACGGTTCAAATCATGGCCCGGAAAGCCTTTATCGCCGTTATGAAGCAGCCCCTCTCCCTCGTGCTGCTTCTACCGCTTTTAGAACCGCCTGGGCTTTATTCATGCTCTCCTCGAGCTCGCTTCTCGGATCGGAGTCGGCGACGATTCCCGCGCCGGCCTGGAGGTAGGCCTTCTTCCCTTGCATCAGCATCGTGCGAATAGCGATGCAGGAATCGAGATTTCCCGCAAAATCGGCATACAGTACAGAACCGCCGTAAATGCCGCGCCTTGTCGGTTCCAGTTCCTCGATGATCTGCATTGCCCGGACTTTAGGCGCTCCGCTTAGCGTTCCTGCCGGAAAGCAGGCTGCGAAAGCGTCCAGCGAGTCAAACTCCGGGCGCAGTTTGCCCTCCAGCGCCGATACCAGATGCATGACATGGGAGTAGCGTTCCACGTACATAAGATCGCGCACTTTCACGGAACCATAGTCGCTGACGCGGCCCAGATCATTGCGGCCCAAATCCACCAGCATCACGTGTTCGGCCCGCTCCTTTTCGTCATGGAGCATCTGTTGTTCGAGCCTATCGTCTTCCGCGGCGTCGTGACCACGCCGATGAGTCCCGGCGATGGGCCGATATTCCAGCTTGCGCCCAGTTACTCGAACCAGCATTTCGGGCGATGATCCCAGAACGTGAGTGTCTCCGTTTCGCAGGAAATACATATAGGGGGATGGATTCACAGTTCGAAGAGCCCGGTAGATATCGAAGGGCGCCACCCCAGGAGTGAAATCAAGGCGCTGCGATAGCACGACTTGAAATGCGTCTCCGGCGGCGATGTATTCTTTGGCGCGCCCGACAGATTTCATAAAGCGCCCCCGGCTGGTCCCCGCATGGATTTTCAATTTACCGCCGCTTGTTCGCGTTGAATTCTGCCACTTTAAGGAGCGCAGACCTGCAGCCAGCTTTCTTTCGAGCCGCGCAATATCCTTTACGGCGCGGTCGTAGGCCTGTTGCGGACTCTCGCGGCGAACGTCGGCGGTAGCGATAATGTGGATCTGATGACGCAAATGGTCAAACGCGAGAATGCGATCGAAGAACATTAGAGAGCAATCGGGAAGAGCCAGATCGTCTTTGGCGTGATTACCGATCTTCTCCAGTTGGCGCACCATGTCATAAGCAAAATAGCCGACTGCTCCCGCCGTGAACGGCGGCAATCCCGGCACTTCTGCGGGACGGTGCTGGCGGAAAATTTCCTTAACCGTTTGGAGCACGTCTCCGGTACGCCGCTCGCGACGAGATCCGCGCAGAATGGTGATTTCCGCTCCCCGTGACTGCACCTTCATATAGGGTCGCGCGCCCAGGAACGTATAGCGGCCAATCTGTTCACCGCGTTCAACCGATTCCAGTAGGAAAGCGTCGGGTTCGTTGGCAGCCACGGCCAGAAAAGCTGAAACTGGTGTGAGCAGGTCGGCGGTCACAGACTTCACCACTGGAACGAGTGTTGCTTCTCGTGCCAATCGCAAGAATTCCTTGTAGTCTGGACGCAGCATGTGTCTGCACATTATAGGGGAGGGCGACCACTGGCGCGGCCCATCCAGATTCGAAAATCCGGACGTGAGAGATATAACGTACTAGCGGGTAACCAGCGAGAGAATTGACGAATCGGCCGTCAAGCTGCAAGATTGCTGATTAAGCATCCGAAACCTATGCGCATTAAGTTCTGGGGAGTTCGAGGCTCCATACCCACTCCGCAACCGGAAAATCAGCGCTATGGCGGTAATACGTCGTGCGTGGAAGTGCGCGTTGGTGACAGCATCTTCATCTTCGATTGCGGCACCGGGTTCCGCACCTTGGGACATCAACTGCAAAGTGAGTTTAAGGGCCGCCCGATCCTGGCACATGTATTCGTCTCTCACTTCCACTGGGACCACATTCAGGGCATCCCCTTTTTCCGCCCGCTCTATGACGATTCAGGAAACCGCTTCATGTTTCATTCTTCAAGCCGAACCCGCAGCCTGAGGCGAGTTATGGATGAGCAGATGGCCTCTCCTTATTTCCCGGTCGCCGTGACCGAGATGAAAGCCCGCCAGGACTTTTACGAGGTCGAGCCAGGCCCGATTCAGTTGGGCGATGTTTCCGTGCAAGTCGCCTGGCTCAACCATCCGCAAGGATGTCTCGGTTTTCGCATGGAAACAAAACAAGGTGTGCTCGTGTATGCCACCGATAACGAGCCGGGGCCCGCCGAATTCGACAAGAGCGTGCGCAAACTGGCCGAGGGCGCTGACGTTCTGATCTATGACTCGCAGTACCTTCCCGAAGAATACGAAGCGGAAAGACGTGGATGGGGCCATAGTCACTGGCGGGAAGCGGTGAACGTCGCAATGGAGAGCGGAGCGAAGGAGTTGGTTTTATACCACCACGATCCGGATCACACCGATGTCTGTATAGACAAAGTAGTGCAAGATGCCCGGAATTATTACCCGAAGGTGCGAGCGGCTTCCGAAGGGATGGAGATAGTGCTCGAATAAGCCAGTCTGAGGCGAGACATTCTCAAGCGTCAGTTCCTACTCCACCGTCACTGATTTCGCGAGGTTTCTCGGTTGGTCCACGTCGCATCCCCGGCGCACTGCAATATGGTAGGCGAGTAATTGTAGTGGCACAATTTCAAGGATGGGCGACAACTCTTCTGGAGCCGCCGGAATGTAAATCACATGATCGGCGGCCTCTTTTATGTCTTCGTCTCCATCGGTCGCGAGCGCAATCACTCTTCCAGAGCGCGCCTTTACTTCTTTAAGATTCGAGATTGTCTTCTCATAGCGAATCATTGACAGGGTATTTTTTGGATCGCGAGTCGCGATGATTACGACCGGCAGATTTTCGTCAATGAGCGCATTCGGTCCATGCTTCATTTCTCCGGCGGGATAGCCTTCCGCATGGATGTAGGAAACTTCTTTCAGCTT
>PNAR01000423.1 GCA_003169715.1 Acidobacteriaceae bacterium
GACGGGCGTCCTCGCCCGTCCCCCGCAAAAAAGCATAGAGACTCGGACGAGGATGCCCGGGCTTGGCGGGTTCTTAGCTGGACACTTCTTTCTGCCGTCGCCTGATCCAGCCTGGGTCGCGCACATGTTCCTCCTCAAGCCGGCGCATGCGAGCCGCCATAATTCCGGGGCGTCCCAGGTATCCGACCACCTTGCCAGAATTTAGCCGCTCAACGACCGGAAGACGGCCAATGTTGTTGCGCAGCATTTTGGCGGACGCTTCGTGCAGTCCTTCGTCGGGATAAGTAACGATGACGCGGCGCGTGCCCGCATCGAGAATGCTCATTTCCCCCGTCGGATCCTGGGCCAGAGCTCGAAACAAATCTCCGCGCGTTATGACCCCAGCCAGTTTGCCCGCCGCGTCAACCATAATAATTCCCTGATGCCTGCTTACGGTCGGGTCATGTTTGGCGAGCCGATCCGCGAGCTCCTGAATTCGCACGTCGCCGGCTATGGTAGGCGGTTCACGGTCCATCGTTTCGGAAACGACCATCTGTTGCAGTACGTCCGTTTCGTAGTTCTGGTCAATACGCAAGCCGCGCCTTGCAAGTTTCTCAGTCATGATGGACGCTCTTGGCATGAGCAGCATCGCAATGCCGTCCGCAATCACGCAAACCAGCATGAGCGGCAGCACGGAGTTGTAATCGCGGGTGATTTCGAAAGCGAAAATGATGAACGTAAAAGTTGCGCGAGAAGCGGCGCCAAAGACTGCACCCATAGCCACCAGTGCGAACGCCCCTGGAGAAAGATGCGCACTCGGAAATATTTTATCTACTCCCATGGCGAACAATCCGCCAAGAGCCGCGCTCGACATGAACATAGGGGCAAGCAATCCTCCGGAAGTGCCCGATCCTAATGACACGACCAGAGCTATTGCCTTAGCGACCATCACAATAACCAGTAACTTCAGAGCAAGGTTCCCATTGAGAATGTCGCCAATAGTGTCATAACCCACCCCGAGTACCCGGGGAACGAAATAGCCGATAATTCCCAGACCCAACGCACCTATTGCCGGCCACCAGAGTTCGTCAATGGGCAGCTTTTCGAATTGATCTTCTGTCCAATAAAGCAACTTGCTGAATCCCACGGCGGCAACACCACAAATCAGCCCCAGGAGCAGGTAAAACGGCAGCGCATGTGGAACCCCAAAATCCATTGGAGTAACCCGGAACATGGGGCCTGCGCCCAGAAGCCGCATGTGCACCGCAGTCGCAAGCACGCTGGCAATAACAAGTGGAATAAACGAGCGCGCTTTAAATTCGAACAGCAACAGTTCGATGGCCAGAATCACGCCGGCAATAGGAGTGTTGAACGTGGCGGACATACCCGCCGCCGCTCCACATGCCAACAGAACTTTTCGTTCCGAACCAGTTGTATGGAACACCTGGCCAACCAGCGAGCCGATTGCTCCGCCCGTCTGAATGATGGGTCCTTCGGCGCCAAACGGGCCGCCCGTGCCAATCGCAATTGCGGCTGAAATAGGTTTAAGGATCGCCACTCGGGGAGCAATGCGGCTTCGGTTAACCAGAACCGCTTCCATGGCTTCAGGAATCCCGTGCCCCTTGATCTTTGGCGTGCCATACTTCGCCATGATGCCGACGATGATGCCGCCGATCACCGGCATCACAATCACCCATAGCCCGAGTTGATTGTGACGCGCGCTGGTGAAGTCCGCGACAAAGCGATGGTAGAAAACAATATTGGTGATGAGCCCAATCAGCCTGTACAGGACAAACGCAATCAGGCCCGCGGCCAATCCAACTCCGGCGGCCAAAAACGAAACTATCACCATGCGAAACTGCGCCGGCTCCGCAACTGTTACGTCTCCAACTTGTGTCCCAGTGACGCCAATGGTAGCGGGAGGGGAACTGGCGCCGCTGCCTGACACGTTGGCAGAATTGTCTTTATTCCTGAACATTTCTCAGTCCTTTTCTCTTTTCTTGTTTTGGCTGCGTAGGATTTCTACTCGAAACTCATCCGCCTCCAGGGCGAGATTGTCTATTCGATTGAATGACCCGCCTCAAAGCGGTAAACAGCTCAGGGCCTTGCGTTCGGAGTTCAGACCGGTGATGAAGGGAGAGTTCCCGTAGGACGCGATCTCCTTTGCGGGTCAGAAGGAGGAAAACTTCTCGCCGGTCAGAATCCCCCCTCTGCCTGCGCACGAAGCCTCCCGATGCAAGGCGGTTCACCAATTCGACCCCGCTGTGGTGTTGGATTTGCAGACGTTTCGCCAATTCACCGATGGTGGGGCGCACGTCCTTCGGCAGCCCTTTTAGGGCGAGCATGAGTTGGTGCTGGCGCGGCTCTAGACCGCTATTGCGTGCGGCCTGCTCACTGAAGTGCAGAAAACGGCGCACCTGATGACGGAGTTCCGCCAGCGCCTGATAATCGGCTGGAGTGAGTCGTCTTGTCATTCGAGAAATTGGGTCGTACCGCAACTATTGTTATATCGTACCACGACATATAACCCATAACAAAAACTGATATATCGCTGGCGATGCGATCTTGGCATTTCGGCTGCATAGCCGCGAGCGGTAGTGGGTCAGTTTGCCTAAGTAGCAGAAAAGCAATCAACCACGAAAGGTCACGAAGGCCAGTTTCAACGGTTTCCTTCGTGTAACTTCGTGTCCTTCGTGGTTAATTGTTTTTGCAACTCGACCCAATGCCCATAGGGTGCCACTACTGCCCCCGGTTACGAAGTGAGTTTGGATTGAAACTGACCCACTACCATGCGAGCACTGTGCTGGTCATTCCCATACTCCTGCATTTAGAATCCCTAGTCCTTTAGTTTTTACGGTCGAGAGAAGGGGGAAATTTGATTTCACGCTATACCCGCCCCGGCATGGGCAAGATTTGGAGCGATGAGAACCGCTTCCGCACCTGGCTCGCCGTTGAGGTGGCCGCTACGGAAACGCTTGCCGATGCCGGACTGGTCCCAAAAGCCGCCGCGAAGGTTATTAAACAACGCGCAGACTTCAAACTGAACCGCATTCATGAAATTGAAGCGGAAGTGCGCCACGATGTGATCGCATTTACGACCGCGGTTGCAGAGATCGTAGGTCCCCAAGCCCGCTGGTTTCACTACGGACTGACCTCGAACGATGTTGTGGATACCGCTCAAGCGCTCTTGATCAAAGAGTCCTCGGCCGTGATCGCCGGAGATTTGTCTGCGCTGGCGAAAGTGCTGGAGCGTCGTGCCTGGGAATTCAAAGATACGCCGATGGTGGGTCGAACGCATGGAGTCCACGCCGAGCCTATTACTTTCGGATTCAAGCTGGCGAATTGGTACGCGGAAGTTCAACGGAATATAGTTCGGTTCGAACGCGCAGCTGAGGATATGCGCGTGGGGAAATTCTCCGGCGCTGTGGGAACATTCGCGCATCTCAGCCCCGAACTGGAAGAAAAAATTTGCAAACGGCTGGGACTGAATGCCGCGCCGATTTCATCTCAGGTTATCCAGCGCGACCGTCATGCGTACTATATGGCGACTCTGGCGGTAATCGCCTGCACACTGGATAAAATTGCGACTGAGATCCGCCATTTGCAGCGTACCGAAGTTCGTGAGGCGGAAGAATATTTCAGCGAAAAACAAAAGGGATCGTCAGCGATGCCGCACAAACGAAATCCCGTCACATGTGAACAGATCAGCGGGCTTGCCCGAGTGGTGCGATCGAATGTGCAGGCGGCATTCGAAAACGTGGCGCTATGGCATGAACGCGACATCTCGCACTCGTCGGTGGAGAGAGTGATCGTCCCCGATTCCACAACGCTCGTGGATTACATGCTGCACAAGACCACAAACCTCATAGAGACCATGTTTGTCTACCCAGAACGAATGAAGTTGAATTTGGAAAGCACTGGCGGCCTTGTCTTCAGCGGTCAGCTTCTGCTGGACTTGGTTGAAAACGGATTCTCCCGGGAGGACGCTTATCGTTTGGTGCAGTCTCATGCGATGAAGGCATGGAAAGAAGGGCTAAAACTGCGAGATCTAGTGTTGAAAGATACCGAAATTACCAACCGGGTTCCTCAATCGCAAATCGAGCGGGCCTTCGATTTGAAGCGGCAACTCAAGAACATTGACAAAATTTTCGTACGCGTCTTCAAAAAGAATCGCCTCAAAAAACGCTCGACTGCAAAGCAACAGGCATAACAATACGACCTTGACTGGGAATCGAGGATCTTCGTGCCTAACATTTTGAAAGTTGCCAACGCTTTTTTATTGTCGGCATGCGTTGTTTCTTCCTTCCTCTGCGCGCAAGTCACACCGCAGGCAGTCGCAAAAACAGAGCCAAAACCCACACTCGAAAGCAACGCTTGGGCTATATTGCGATACGGAACGAAAGAAAAGGGAGCGGATCGTCGCGCTTCCGCTGTCCGTGCCCTCTCGCTTTTACAAGGCGAGAAACGGGCCATTACGCTTGCGACCCTGGCGCTGAGCGACCCCAAGCCCGAAGTGAGGACGGCAGCTGCAACCGCTTTAGGAGAAATGCATGCTACTTCCTCGATCCCAAGCCTGAAGAATGCATTGTCGGATAGAGAATTGACCGTGGTATTGGCTGCCGCCCATTCCTTGCTTACTCTCAAAGATACAAGCCCCTACGACGTGTACTACGCAATATTGACTGGGAGCCGAAAGGGCGGCGGGATGATTTCCGGTCAGTTGGCAATATTGAAAGATCCGAAAAAGATGGCGCTTCTCGGATTGAGGGAGGGTATTGGATACATTCCATTTGGCGACATTGGGTATACGGCCGTGAGAACGGTCACTAAAGATAGCAGCGCCCCGGTGCGCGCCGCCGCCGCAAAGGTACTCGGCGACGATCCCGATCCGGTGACCCAGAATATGCTCGCGCAGGAGGCCGTCGCCGACAAGAGCGAGCTAGTACGAATTGCCGCGCTCGAGGCCGTGGCAAAGCATGGCGATCCCACCGCCATCGAGAAGATTACGGATGCGCTCAATGATTCCAGGTACGGCGTCAGATATGCGGCTGCCGCTTCGATTCTGCATTTGAGCGATTTATCCAGGCACAAAAAGAAAATCAGGCAATAGCCTGCAAAGGTCAGGCCTTTCGCCGGAAGATTCCTTCAACCGAACACGCTCCTCCACCCGCGAGCATGAGACACACGCAGGATGCGAGCAGCGTTAATGGAAATTCGTAACCCATAGGTGAGAAAAAGCCATTTTTCGCGTGAACAAATAGAATTGCGCCGGCCATATCAATTGCCAGCAATGCTGCGGCAACCCGAGTGGCCAATCCGGCGATAAGCGCCAATCCCCCCAAGAATTCCACCAGCGTCACCACGACAGCCGCCACTGCCGGGAGAGGAATGCCCATGTGGCCAAACATTCCAGCCACCCCGTGAAAGCCAAATGTAAACAGCTTTTGGCTGCCGTGCATCAGGAAAACAATACCCACAATTACGCGGAGTATTGCAATTCCCCAAGATCGCATATTCGAATTGTCCATTCACCTCTCCTCTGACGCAGATTTAATCGAAATATAGTTGAAAACTATCCTCGGCTACAGACATATTCCTGAAACTCATCCAGCACCTGGATTAAATGAATCAGTCGCTCCTTGTTCACGCGTCCCAGCAATTGACGATGAAACCTTTCGACAGGTCGGTCCATCGCCTCAAGCAGAGTAAGTCCAGATGGAGTAATGAAAGCCTTAATGATCCGCCGGTCCTTCTGCCCTCTTCTTCGAGAGATGAGTCCGCGACGCTTCAACCGGTCGAGCAGTCGCGTTATATCAGGATCGTGGCTCATCATTCGATTCCCGATTTCGCTGCACGCCAATCCGCAGGGTCCACCGCCGCGAAGAATTCGCAGCGCGTTGTACTGGGTTGATGTGAGGCCGTATCTCTTAAGCATGGCGGCGGCCTTACGTTCCAATCCGTCGGCAGCGCGCAGTATAGCGATAAAGGCTGTCTCTTCCAAAGCCGATGATTGTATGCTCTGCCGTCCTCTTGGCTTGACACTCATCGTTATCAGTGTAATCGTGATAACGAATAACGTCTAAACGGCGAGACGCTATTTACAGGCGGTTTATTAGCGACGCCACATAGCCGGCGCCAAACCCATTGTCAATATTCACCACGCTTACATTCGAAGCGCACGAGTTCATCATGCCGATAAGGGCGGCCAAGCCCTTGAAAGAAGATCCGTACCCGATACTCGTTGGCACCGCGATGACCGGCGCGCCAACTAAGCCGCCGACCACGCTTGGGAGCGCTCCTTCCATTCCCGCACATACAATCAGGACCCGCGCCCGAATCAACGCACTTTGATTCGCAAACAGGCGGTGAATACCGGCGACACCCACATCGTAGAGAGGTTCAACCTCATTCCCCATGATCTGAGCAGTTATTACTGCCTCCTCGGCGACTGGAATATCGCTGGTTCCCGCGGAAACTACGGCAATGACCCCCTTGCCGTAAATAGTCTCATCCCGGCGCAGGGTGATGGCACGAGCTAATTTGTGGTATTGAGCCGTCCGCACTTTCTTCTTCACGGCAGCAAACTGCTTTTCGTCGGATCGAGTAGCCAGGACATTGCCGCCGTGTCCCGCCAAACTAGCGAAGATCTGAGCCACTTGTTCCGGCGTTTTTCCCTGGCCGAAGATGACTTCCGGCATTCCAGTTCGCAGCCTTCGATGGTGATCAACCTTGGCGAATCCCAAGTCTTCGAATGGCAAGTGTCGCAAACGCTCCACCGCATCATCCGGCGAAACATCGCCGTTGCGAACCTGCTGAAACAATTTACGAAGTGACTTGGAGTTCACCGGGACCGCCCGCATTAAAGATAGCGGATTCTACAGCATAGTTGTCATCCTGACCGCCTGCTGTTCTTCGCTTGCGAAGAAGAACCAAGTCGAAGGACCCCTACTTTCCACTATGTCCAAACCGTCGAGAAGTTTGTTGGGGATACGCGCTAGGCCTGCATCTTTAGAGGCCTAACCGCAGCCTCTTGCAAAGTTGTAAGCAAAGCTCGGTGGCCTTTCCCGGCTCCTTGACGGAGAAGAGGAATAGCCGCTTGAGGTCGGGTCTGCCCAATTCACCACGCAGGTGCGCCGCATACAAGGCAGCGCCAAGCGCATGGCCCGATTGGTGAGAACTGGACGAGTTTTTGTTGGAAGTTGCTGCGTCCGTGCATTCCGCCGATTGGCCTTTCATGCGCACCCCGGTTTTGGGCCGGCACAGGATTCGGGAGCCCAGATAAACCAGTGCATGTTCAAGCATCTCTGAATGAAACTGATCTTCCGGGTCTGCCGCTTCCGGGCCGTCCAAGCACAAATGGAAACCTTGGCAGGCGTAGTGTACGAAGCGCGCAGCCTCCTCGGCGGCAAAGTCAATCCGGAATTCACGGGCAACAAAAATATTGAGATGAGGCCAATACAAACATCCTCGCTCTTCTAACTGCCGCGAAATTATTTTCGATTTTCCTCCGGGTACTCCATGCCGGCTCAGCAGTTTTCGGAACTCCGCCGTTGACGAACCATAGATTTCAGGCAACGAATCAACTAGAAATTTCGGTTGCCGTCCGTTGTGAGGAGAATAGCGGTTGATGTCGAGGAATCGCAGCAATCGGTCAATCAAATCATAGAGCGCAGGTGCGAAATCGAGTTCTTCGTCGTGGGTTCTTTGCCAGCGATTGAGACATAGCCGATAACTCTCATACTTCTCGAGTGGCGTGGAATTGAACACGCAAACCGTGTCTTCGTTTACGCGCACGGCTTGCACATCATCGTTCTCTCGAGATGCACGCCAATACAGTGCATCTACGTTTTGCAGAACATTGATGACATTTTCTCGTGGCAGATTCTTGCCAACGAGCGCAGGCAAGTGCGAGGGTGCAAGAT
>PNAR01000236.1 GCA_003169715.1 Acidobacteriaceae bacterium
AGGGTCCCGTCGACAGTGAGTTCTTTGAGATGTCGATCAACACTACGGGACCAGGGCAGAAGGTTTTCTCTGCGGTACACACGTCCAGGGCGGAGATGTCGCCTCAATTGTTCTAAAGTGCTAGTTCGCATTTTGCCCTGATCATCTAGAGTTACTTTGCACGACCTCAAATTGTCAATTGTTTTAATAATATTTCATGCATAATAGCATATAACTACTGCCTTTTCTGTTCTTTATGAAACATCCGTGTAAGCATCGGTTCGACGGGATTGATAGGCTTACGAATTCTTCAGACAGTGTCTGTAGAATCTCTGCCTGTGGCGAGAAGCAGGGGAATACTCTTCGATTGCGGTGAGTTTTCATCTCAATGTTGACATTGTCAGAGCCCAATCACAGCACCTCCATATAGGGGCGGATGACATTACTAACCCGGCAGACTTTGGCGTAGTGGTAGATTTCGTTGACGTTGGCCTTTTTCCGGTAAAGACAATCCTTCATAGCTTCGATTGCGATATCGAGTCCGATTTTGTTCCGAAATTTGAAACAGTCGGCAACGGTCTTCGCGGCTGAATAGACACGGACTGTGACGCCCTCCACCTGATGTTTGTCGATTCCCTCCGTGAGTGATGGCCCTGACAGCCGAACGATCCTGAGTGAAGGCGAAGCGAAAGCAGGCGTTCTTGCCCCTTTGGAGAGCGCGATCCAAACCGAAGCAGGACTCTGCGTCGTGATCTCGTGAAAGACAAGCGCCGAAAGCAGGCAGACAGTAGCTTGCGGGACTCGCTTGGTGACTTCAGCGTAGGAGTGGTGTTCCGTCACTTCGGCATCGGGAAGTGTGTAGATGCCACGGGCAGGCCTATTGAGCTTGCCTTGCCCGTGGAGACGAACGAGATACTGCCGCGGAATACCGACGGCCTCGATATCACGGGACCTAACAATTCCGTGTTCGCCGATGTGCTGCATTACCCTCTGAAGAGGCGTCTGCCGGGGATGTTTCAATATGTCATTACTTAATCATAACTAATGGCGTATTGCAACACTATCGTAGAACACTCAGCCCAGCTAGATTCAGGTTTTCCTCGAAGAAAGACCTTGTTGAGAAGCATGCGGCAGTTGTTCGTGCGCGCCAATGATCTAGCGGCCTCAAGGCAACATTTTGCAGACACCGTCTGCAAGATTCGTCGCGCCGGCGCCTCGGCGCTCTGCTGCCCGAGAAAAGTGTGGTGCGGGCGGAGGGACTTGAACCCTCATGGGCCGTTTAAGCCCTGCGGATTTTCATACCGTCTACGGCTTTCGCCGCCCGGACGTGAGGCTCTTGCAGAGCTCACGTTAGTTTGCGGTCTGGACTATCCCTTCACCTTCCTCCGGAAAAATCCGAAGCTTAGGTGCTGCCCGTCTAGTCTCTACACCTTCCCGGCTGGAATACATAACCGGGATTGGCTCGGGATTGCCATTTAAGGTTTCCCCGAATTTGAGCAGTTCTACATCGCCGGTTTCCCAGGCGAGCACTCAAGTTTTCCTTAAGTCCGCTGCGTATGCCATTCCGCCACGCCCGCGCGCGGCTGTCTTACTCATAATAGGGCACATCCGCCAGTTTTACATATTCGTTCCTGGTGAGCCGGTTCCGCGGGACCGGCGTTCTTCACGCAACGTCCGTTGCACTAACTTCCTTTGACTTTCTTTTCTTCGGTCGCATTACGTTGATTGCAACGGCGTTGAGCGAAGTTTTGATGTGTGACGCGTAGTACTTCTCGATCATCTCGACACTCGTGCGGCAGTTCTTGGCGATTTGGTAGATGTCGGCACCTTCCATCAAGCGCAGGCAGATGTATGTATGCCGTAGGCTATACGCCGTGCGCGGTTGGCCTTCACGGTCGATCCGGAGCTTTTCCTCGTCGAGGATGGTTTTGAAAAGCTCTCGCTGCCACTTGGGAAAAAGCAGATCCGTAGGTTCGGGCGTGCGCCATTGCCCGTTCGGAACTACAGATGTCTCGGAAGTTCCTGCGGGCGCGTTCGCGCCATAAACGCGCGCCGGGCGGAGCCGGCTTCGAAGTCGCTTGAAAGGCAACACGGCACCCGGCGTACTCTTGCAATATCCAACCCCACGCTTTCCCCTCACTACGATCTCCAGGATCGTCTTCTTCAAATCCTCTTCGTAAACAATCGTGACATCGCGGAACTGAAGGCGCCAGGCCTCATCTGGCCGCAATCCAGTATTGACCGCAAAGAGCACGTAGTCGTGAAGTTGCTCCGTCTCCCATTTGAAGCCTCGTCGCTTCGGCTCTTGCGCTCGCTTTCGTGTCGCGTTGTAGAGTTGTTTGTATTCTTCTAGTGAAAACCAAGCCCGGTGAGAGATTTTGGGTGATTTCCTGTATGGCTCAGAAAAATCGGGGAGTCGATCAAGCCATCCATGACGCAGCGCCGTTTTCAAAGTCTGGCGGAGTGTCACGATTTCCTGATGCATCGTGCTGTGGGCTGGTGGCTTGCCATTCTTCTTAAGGGCTTCTTGATATCTCTGAAGTCGGTATTCCTGGATCTTTCCAGCCGTGATCTCTGAGATACCCAGGTCCCCGAAGAAAGGAACTAGGCGCCCTGTCGATCGCCAGTGCTGGCCTTCCACGTATCGTTGGTTGCGTTGTCCCTGCGTCATGACGTCGAACTCGCGCAGGTAGTGCTCAGACACTTCTTGAAACGTTTTTTCGCTCTTGATCTCTCCGTCGCGAAGTTTTCCGCGGAGTCGGAGGTACCAATCCTCAGCGATTTCCTTGGCCCTGGAGAGACTGTCTTCCTTCGTGCTGGTGCGGCGATTCTTGCCGGCGAAAAAGCTTGAGCACTGCCAGAAGCTGCTGTTTGGGCGCTTGTAGACGTGGACTTTTCCGCCCAGGATCGTGTGGTGTTCGGTCATCTTCAGTTCCTCGTGAGAAGTGGCGCGAGAACTCGAAAATGTGTAGTGAATGTGAAGCTAATCCCGCTTCGAAATCATGTCAATAAAATTATTGTTTACAAGGAGATAACATGAAGAATTAGCAGACCACTGGCGTTTTAAGTCCGGTACGTCTGCCAGTTCCGTCATCCCGGCGCGAAATTATTCTAACTGATCTGCGCTTGCTATTATCCCTGCGTGGACGCCGGAAAACTTTTAGTACTGGTTGCGGTGTTTTTTCTCACCAGCGTGGTGAGTGTGGTGACCGGGAGCACTTCGCTCATCACTGTTCCGGTGCTGATTGCGGTGGGAATCGAGACTCACGTCGCTATCGCTACGAATATGTTGGCGCTAACATTTCTGAGCGCGGGCGGATCCATTCCATATATTGGAAAAAGAATCATTGATCGCCGGAGGTTGCCTCTTGCTTTGGTTCTTACGGTTGCGGGATCAGCAATAGGCGCGCTGGTGATGCTGAAAGTGCCAGCGAAGGCGGTGCAACTCACGTTGGCTGTCGTCATGTTTGCCGCAGCCGCGCTAATACTCATACGGAGCAAAAGCGGATCGGGGAAGACTGCATCGCGGACGCGCGGACTCTCGAAATCCGGTGCGTACTCAGTGTTCGGATATGCCGCAACTTTTTTGCTGGCGGTCTACGGCGGATCTTTTAGCGGCGGCTACGTCACCATGTTGACTGCTGCATTTGTCTTTTTCTTTGGCATGACGTTGTTGGAATCTGTGGCAACCACGAAAATCGTTAATTTGTTTTCGTCCGGAGTAGCGACGCTGGTGTTCTTTTGGCGCGGCATCGTGGACTGGAAACTTGGCATTGTCCTGGGTTTGGTGATGTTTGTGGGAGCGTTGATGGGAAGCCACATCAGCATGAAGATCAGTTCCACGTGGTTGCGGCGGATATTTATTGTTGCGGTTCTGGGGATGGCGTTAAAGATGCTGTTGGTTGCAACGTCCCATTGACTGTCAAGGGTAGAAACCATTGGCTATTGGGTCAAGTTGCGAAACCAATTAACCACGAAGGACACGAA
>PNAR01000368.1 GCA_003169715.1 Acidobacteriaceae bacterium
GGTTCGGTAGCTCGATTGCAGTTATCGCGATCGCACTGTTCACGCTAGCCTGTCCGGCGGCAAAGCAGTCGGGACAATCGGAGACGCTAGCCTCGAAACATTCCGTTGCTCTGACTTGGAAGGCATCTCCGGGCGCAAAATATTACGGCGTTTATCGAAGCAAAGTCAGCGGGTCGGGTTATCAAAAAATCGGCACGAGTCCTGCGCCGAACTACAAAGACGAGCCCGTACCCAGCGGAGCGACGTTTTACTACGTGGTGACGGCGGTGGATGACAAAGGCGAGAGCAAGTATTCCAGCGAAATAAAAGCGGTAGTTCCGTGAGGCAAGCACGAAGCGGTCGAGTTGCGCTCCGCGTTGTTGGACTGCTCTTTGGCCGACGCCTATCTTTCTTCGAGCCAACATACACGCCGTGACAACCGCTATGCTTCGTTCGCACTGAACCAGCTAAACTTCGTTCAGGGAGGGTACCCTTGAAAGTAACCACTGAATACCTGACCTTTCACACCAAGAAACATCGCGAGTACGTCCACATCACGCCCAAGGTGGAAGCCGTGGTCGAAAAGAGTGGGGTCAAAGAAGGCATGGCATTGGTCTCCGCCATGCACATCACCGCCGGCATTTACGTAAACGACAATGAATCCGGATTGATCGAGGACATTGACCAATGGCTTGACCATCTCGCTCCGTTCAAAAAAGACTACAAACATCACCAAACTGGCGAGGATAATGGCGATTCCCATCTCAAAGCATTGCTCATTCATCATGAAGTGATCGTTCCGATAACGGCCGGGAAGCTCGATCTGGGCCGCTGGCAGCGTATCTTTTACGCGGAGTTCGACGGACAGCGAGATAAACGCGTGATCGTGAAAGTGATGGGCGAATAGCAATCCTGGTTTATTGAGACTGCGTTTAACTAGACTGCGCGGTGCCCGCACGACCTGCATCGTTTACAACCTTGGCTCCCAATATACGAAAGGGATCCTTTTCTGGAAGCATTAGCCCGAATGAACAGGAACCAGGAAACGCTCCACCCTGCCCGCAGCATTTCACATTTATGACCCAAACGATTAATGAGCGTGAGCGCGGAAAATGTAATAGGCTAGATAGCTTTGGCTATGAACAAGAAGATAACTCTCTTCGATTTAGCGAATGCCCTTGGGGTTTCCACTGGCACCGTGCATCGGGCCTTGCACGATCATCCAGGAATAAATGCCGATACGAAGAGAAGGGTCTTAAGTATCGCGAAGTCGCTTGGTTATCGTCCAAACCTCGCTGCGCGTTTCCTGGCGTCTGGACGCGGCCTTAAAATCTCGGTCAATACGTTAAAAGGGACCACGTCGTTTTGGGACGACGTGCGCGCTGGAATCACCGAAGAAGCGAATGCGTTGCCGATGGAAAACGTCGAGGTTGTATTCCGCACTTATCCCCAGCTTGATGAGGGCGACGAAAAA
Organism: Acidobacteriaceae bacterium; assembly: GCA_003169715.1. Lineage (GTDB taxonomy): Bacteria > Acidobacteriota > Terriglobia > Terriglobales > Acidobacteriaceae > PALSA-188. The sequence goes on from PNAR01000368.1 coordinate 1,454, forward strand.
GCATTCGAAGCAGCTTTGAACGCCCACGCAGATGGCATCATTGTATTTCCGAGCCGGGTCGAGAAACTGCGTCTCTACATTGCGACCGCCTCGCGACTCAACATTCCAACGGTCTGCGTTGTCACTGATGCACCGAATACCGACCGATTGGCAGTCGTCTCCGCGGATAATTTAGCCAGCGGAGCCCTGGCCGCGGATTTGATGGGGAGATGGATGCGGGGCCGCGGCCGAGTTGCAATTACCCTAAGCGACTTCGGAATCTCCGAGCACGCGGATAAATACAGGGCCTTTGAAAGCACTTTATCTTCTCTGTATCCCGATATGCGGTTGGAGAAGCCGATTGAAGATCACGATGTGGAGCCGGAAGCGTACCAGAAGTGCCGCCAGCTTTTCAGCGCGTGTCCCGATTTGGCCGGGATGTACATCACCACGGAGGCTTCCATTCCTGTTCTTCGAGCCGCGCGCGACGCAGGAATTCTGGAGAAGCTAACCATTATTACGACTGACCTGTTTCCTGAGTTGGTCACCGAAATCAGGTCTGGTGCGGTGATTGCAACGATCTACCAGCGCCCTCGAGCGCAAGGACGTACGGCATTCAGATATTTATATGAGTTTTTAGTTGAGGGAAAAAATCCACCCAGTCATTTCACTCTGGCTCCCCATCTCGTGATGCGGGGCAATCTTGATTTCTTCCTGCAAAGGCAATTCTCCGACGTAAACGCATCGAAAGAGCTGTCTGAAGAAGCTGGAGACTCAATCCTCGAGGCCGATATGCGATAGCACAGTCAATATGCAGAGGATCCTTCACTGTTGTTGCTCTTGGTCAACATCAAGGCAAGCGGTAGTGGGTCAGTTTCAATCCAAACTCACTTCGTCACCGGAAGCAGATAGTGGCACCCTGGTCTATAGGGTCAAGTTGCGAAACCAACCAACTGCCAAGGACACGAAGTTGCACGAAGGAAACCGTCGAAACTGGCCTTGGTGGTTGAGGCAAGCAAAGTCCTTGACACAATTTGAAGCCTCGGAGTACAACCATTCGGGCGCAGATTGCATTATTTTGTGTGATGTTAACGTTTACGGAGTTAACGTTTGCAGACCGAGGTGGTTTCGAACCCCTCGTATTTTTTTGGGCGGTACTTTTGAGTAAATAGGCTTTACGAGTTTGAAGGATTGACCGTGTATATCCGGAATCACCAAGCCGTGCCAGGTGCTCGCGGTTTTCTTGGATTGAGTTGAATTGATATTTCCCAAGGAGCAAGGAAAAAACCAATGATGCCATTTTTGGCGATGGAAATCCCGACCAGACTTGTGCACTTGTCTGGCGTTGACGTTGCAATTATTGCCTTCTACTTCGCTCTGGTGTTAGCAATTGGTTTTTATCTGCGGGGTAGAGCCAACACCGGCGAGGATTTCTTCATGGCCGGCCGCGAGATGACGGCATGGGTCGCCGGATTGAGCTTCCTCTCGGCGAATCTTGGTGCGCTGGAGTTAATGGGCTGGGCGGGTTCCGCCTACCAATACGGCATTCTAGCGACGCACTGGTACTGGATCGGCGCGATTCCGGCGATGCTGTTCCTGGCGCTGGTCATGATGCCGTTTTATTACATCTCGAAAACCCACTCGGTCCCGGGATATCTAAAATTGCGTTTCGGCGAGCCCGCGCGCGCGTTGTCCGCCATTTCTTTCGCATTCATGACCGTGCTGATGAGCGGCGTCAACATGTTTGCCATGGCCAAGGTCATGCAAATTGTATTGGGATGGGACCTCAATTTCAGCATCTGGATTTCGTCGCTCACCGTGGCTATTTATGTAGCGCTGGGCGGCCTGCGCTCGGCGATTTTCAATGAAGTGCTTCAGTTTTTCTTGATCTGGGCGGGCGCACTGTTGATTCCGATTCTCGGCCTGAAAGAGGCCCACGGCTGGGGTCACCTCAAGGTCTTAATTACACAGAGAGCTTCAGCGCAATACGTGCACCTTTGGTCAGGCCTTGGCCACTTCAGCACGAATCCCATGGGAATTCACTGGACGGGCATTGTGTTTGGCTTGGGTGCGGTTATCTCAATGGGATACTGGACGACCGATTTTCTGGTGGTGCAGCGTATTCTCGCGGCCAAAGATTTGCGCAGCGCAGAACTGGCTCCCATTATCGGCGCGGGCTTCAAGATGATGGTCCCGCTCATCGTGATTCTGCCTGGGCTGTTGGGGCTGGCCTTGCTCCCGATGAAACTGGTTCCGGAGTCCGTTGCCGCGGTTACGGGAGGTCATAGCTACAATGACGTTCTTCCACTAATGCTTGCCCGCTACTGCGGCCCGGGTCTGCTGGGCCTGGGTATCACCGCGCTGATTGCTGGTTTCATGTCGGGCATGGCTGGCAATGTGAGTGCCTTCACCACTGTCTGGACGTATGACATTTACCGTCCGTTAATAAACCCCAAGGCGACCGACCATCACTATGTAAGCATGGGCCGGTGGACCACCATAATTGGCGTCCTGATCAGCGTAGGGACAGCATATCTGGTAATGCATTCCGCCAGCATCATGGACTACGTGCAGGAGCTATTCAGCTTCTTTATCGCCCCGTTGTTCGGGACGGTGTTATTGGGGATGTTGTGGAAGCGGGCGTCTGGGTGGGGTGGTTTTTGGGGATTACTGTGCGGCACCGTGTCCTCAATCAGCATGTGGGCGTGGGTGAAGGCAGACCCTTATGCCTTGAGATATGTGGCGTTGTCGGCGGATGCAAAAGCGCTTGCCCAGGACATGTATCAGGCCTTGTGGTCTTTTATAATATGCGTAATTGTGACTGTGGTGGTGAGTCTGTTAACCCAGCGTAAAACTGATGCGGAATTGACCGGATTGGTCTATGGATTGACTCCCATTCCTTCAGTCGGGGATGTCCCACTTTATGAAAAGCCTCTATTTTGGGCGGCCATAGTGATCATAGTTTTCTTCATTCTCAATATTATCTTCTGGTAGAAAGGTCTGGTGAGAGCATGAGCGGTAGGGTGATTTCGATCTGGTTCTTTATCGGATTGTCACTTTTGGTAAATGGAATTCTTATATGTGGCGCTGGTATTTGGGAGGTGTTCAACACGCCGGCGAACCCTGTCGTCTTATTCAATCTGCACGCCAGCGTCTGGTGGGGAGCCATCCTTCTGATTTGCGGACTAGCTTACTGCGTGAAATTCGCCCCGGGACGAGCGTAATGCCAGCATTGCCCTGTCCGGTCTGATATAAGCCGAGGGAACTGCCACAACCTTCAGGCCAGATTACGCCTCCAAGATACGGGTCTCTCCCCATGTCCGCATTACACACGTCCGCCCTTCCCTTAAAGTCCGGAGTTAATTCTCGATTTGGGCGAAAAAAGATACTGCTGGCCGGGGGAATCCTGGCTTTATTGGTTGCGGTAGTGGCCGGTATTCTTTTGGCAGTCCGCTGGCCGTTTCGTGAATCCGCAATTATCCAGAATCTTGAAGAAGCCGGATCCGGCAAAGTTGAAATTCGAAACTTTCGCCAGACTTATTTTTTGCATCCCGGTTGCATTGCCGAGGGGGTCACTTATCGCCTCGCTCCCAACGCGACCCCGTTCGCTACGCTTGACAAGTTGACAATTCAAAGCAACTACCTGGGCCTGTTCGGAAGCCACATTAGCAAGATTCGCGCGGATGGCATGCACATCTATGTGCCGCCGAAGGGATCAAAACAGAAATTCAACGGACTGAACTCGGGGTCTACTAACATTGATGAGATTGATATTTATAATGCTGTCCTTGAGGTTCCGCGACAAGAACCAGGGAAGCCGTCTGTGCAGTTTGGAATCCAGGAGCTTACTCTGGATCCCGCAAGTGCGACCCGTCCAATACATTTTTCGGCCAGGCTCTCCAACCCCGAACCGCCCGGCGAAATTATTGCTACCGGGGAATTTGGTCCGTGGCGGGACATGCAAACTCCGGTAACGGGGAATTACACCTTTGAAAATGCGGATCTCGGAGCCTTTGACGGTATTTCCGGAATCCTGTCGTCGGAGGGAAAATTCAGCGGCGTTTTGCAGCACATTGATGTGGCGGGGAAGATTAATATTCCGGCGTTTGAAGTCACCAAAAGCAACCACAAGATAGGTCTGAACTCTGAGTTCACAGCGTATGTGAATGGCGCGAACGGAGACACTTTTCTAGACCAGGTCTCAAGTCAATTTTTAAAGACCAGGGTGGTTTCCAAAGGCAAAGTTGCCGGGGCTATGGGCCAGAAAGGAAAGACCGCAACCATTGATCTGGAAGCTCAAAATGGCAGGATAGAAGACATTTTGCGGCTCTTCACCACGGAGGCGCAGCCACCGATNNGCTTTACCCGGGCATCCACACAGGAGAAAGTGGATCAGCTCAGCCAAAGTGCCCAAAAGGAACAGACAGAAAATGCGAAATCGAAGGATAAAAAGAAAGAAAGCGACTCTGAGCTTGCTCCCGCTGTGCTTTCTGATCTTCGCGGCCATGTTGTGCTGAAGGGCGGCACTGCCACATTATCAAACCTTTCCTTCTACATTCCGGGCGCACATGCTCAAATGCATGGCACTTACAATTTGATTAGCGAGAAGATTGATCTGCACGGAACATTGAAAATGGATTCGGATCTTTCTGACACCGCACACGGCGCCAAGGCTGTGATCTTGAAAGTCCTGGATCCGTTTTTCAAGAAAAAGCGTGGTCATGGGTCGGACGTGCCCGTGAAAGTCAGCGGGGATTATCACCATCCGTCATTTGGAATGGATGTCGGAAAGGCTGGGAAGCGGCTTTTGTCCGGGAGTAAATAAGGCAGTTT
>PNAR01000145.1 GCA_003169715.1 Acidobacteriaceae bacterium
CGATCACTCTGGGGGTCGAGACCATATTTTCCAGCTTTTTCCTTAGCATTCTGGGCTTGGCACGCAAGTGAGTTTGATTGGCAAAGTGCATCGAGCTCTTATTTACGACGGACGCGTCCGGCGTCTTTCCGAGCTTCTTTCTGAGACCATCCCTCGCTCATGCAGTGTTCTTGACGTCGGAGCTGGCGATGGAAAACTCGCGTGGTCGCTCATGCAAAGCCGGACTGATCTGAGGGTTGAAGGAGTTGACGTGCTCATGCGAGCGCGGACGTGGCTTCCCGTTAAATCATTTGACGGCACGAATCTTCCTTACGACGATTCGACCTTTGATGCGGTAATGCTGGTTGATGTCCTGCACCATACTGTTGATCCGTTAGCGCTGTTGCGGGAGGCGCTTCGCGTCGCCCGACGGTGGTTGATCGTGAAGGATCACACGCTAAAGGGATTCGCCGCCGGCCTGCGGCTCAGGATTATGGATCACGCCGGAAATTCGGACCATGGGGTAGCCCTTCCTTACAACTACATGTCCCAAAAACAGTGGGAAGAACTTGAACGGATTCTGNNGGACTGCACTTTATTGCCCTATACGAGAAAGGGACATAAGAAACGAGTGCCGACAGCAAACCCGAAGCAAGTGGGAATTCATTGTTCGTGCGACTGTTGATTCTCTTCGTGCGCAGCTTGTTCCGGCTTCATCGGGGAAAGAAGATCAAGACGCGGCGGCGATTGGTCAGGATGCAGAATCCACACTTGACGGTGTTTGAAATATTGCAGCAGTTCCTGATTCCCAGCACCGCCCATGTCGCGTGCCCATACCACTTTGGAATGGTCAATGTCTGCGGAGTTGTACACCCATTCAATCGCGGCATCGTGGCTTTCGTCGTACTGCACAATGACCAGTTGTTCTCCAGGCAATGACTTCAATTTCCGCAGGATGTTAGCGCGATTTATATTGCCCCGCGGCCAGCTATTTTCTCCCCACAACCGTGACGGAATTGCGATTAATCTTAAGAGGGCCACTGCGAAACAAATGATCACGACTGCACGAACCAAGGCCCCGCCCAAATGGAACTGGCGCCATCGCCAGCGCGCAAGATGACGCATGCATTGAAGAATCACTACAAATACAAGTGCTACAGCAGGCGCGAAGTAGTGACCCTGCATCCAGGTCTCGACCCAAAGCGCCAGCATGAAAAACGCGCCTATGCGAAGGGGATACCGCATGCGGTGATCGCGGCGGGCGTAAGGGAAAGCAATTAGAAGAACGGATAACGCAGGACCAAGGAAAACAAGCCAGAACAAAAGAATTAATTCCAGGGTCCGATTCCATACTCCTGTTAGGGTGCGCTCATTTTGAAACATCTCAAAATATTGACTGTAAAAGTCGCGCATAATCGCGTGGTGATAAACAGGCTCCGGACGCGGTTTTTCCCAAAGAAATAAAGGCGCCCTCCCGTATGTGATTTGATTCACCTGATAGGGCATCGTGAACGCGCTGCCAGTGACTCGATGGTTGTAGTAACCCATGCCGAGCGCGGCAGTAAGCAATACCAACAAAATTGGGAGAACAACGCGCCGGATGGAAACTGAAAGTGCGGGGCGGCTTTTTCCAGCAATCCAGAACAGCAGGATAACCGCGATTGGCAAGCTGAAAGCCAAGCCCTCATAAGGGCGGCTGTTTGCAAGGATTGCCAGTCCAACCGCCATCACTAGGGCACTTGTCGCGCTTGGTTTTCGCATCAGCCGAGGAAAAGCTCCAAAGACGAGCGCTCCTCCTAACGCGGGCACCGAGCCACCCCAATAGCTATTCATCCAGTAGCTGAAAATTCCCAACCTGAGCCATGCCAGAAGTGCCCCCAACAGTGCCCATTTAGGCGGAAGCCATCCCTGTAACGCCCAGCAGAGCGCGGCGCACATGGCCGTTGTGCTTAGCAATACGCCAATCCATGGATGCCCAAGGAGCTGGCCTAGAGCTAGAACCAGCCCTTGCGCCGGTGGATACATAGACGCGTAAGTCGGTTGCTGAATGATGTGGAAACTTTCAAAATGTATCCACATGGGGTGAGGAGGATTTGTGAGTCTTCCGTGCGCGAAAGTATCAGCAGCCAGAAGGTAGCTGAATTCGTCGTGAACCGAGGGTTGAGGAATTCCGAGAATCGGGATGAGGGCGACTCGTGTGCAAAGCGTCAGCATCCCGACCGAACAGATTGAAAGAGTTTTTCTTCGCGCCAGCCTGCCCAGATATTGCTCAATCGGTCGAAAGCCGGTGAATGTGGGTTTGTTACGGCGGAAAACTAAAATCCAGATCATGGCCACGAGGACCATGTCGAATTCAATAATTATGAGGGCCCAGTTCATGTAAAGATTCCGGAGTCCCGGTCGCGGCCCCTGCGTTTACTTTTCCACCATCTCCTTATTTGTTGACAAGTTTTTCATCATTGAGTTTTTCCAAAATGCCGCTCGCGACGTCCATCATTTCCTGGTCCACGGTGCGGTTCTTGGAGATGGCCTCCTGTAGCGGGATAGAAATGATTTTATTTCCGCGGAGGGCGGCCATGCGTCCGAATTCGCCGCGATGCACCATGTCAATAGCCCCCAAGCCATATCGCGTGGCTAATACGCGGTCGAACGCGGTCGGCGTGCCGCCGCGCTGGATATGGCCCAGGACAACGGTTCGAGTCTCGAAACCGGTGCGCTTCTCAAGTTCTTTCGCCAGGATGTTCCCAATTCCCCCCAGTCGAGCGTGCCCAAATTCATCCTTGTCGCCATCCATGGAGACTGCCGAACCGTCGCCGGAGCTGCTCGGCGAGAACTTCGCGCCTTCGGCGACCACCACGATGCTGAAATAGCGGCCGCGAGAGTGCCGCTGGCGAATTGTATCCGCGACCTCATCAATATCGAATGGTTTTTCGGGGATTAAAATCACATCGGCGCCGCCCGCGATGCCACTGTGAATCGCGATCCATCCCGCATCGCGTCCCATGACTTCGACAACCATAACGCGGTTATGGGCTTCGGCAGTCGTATGCACGCGGTCAATGGCTTCCATGACGACGTTCACCGCAGTATCGAATCCGAAGGTGTAGTCGGTTCCGGCCAGATCGTTATCAATCGTCTTGGGCACACCGACGACGTTGAAGCCTTTGCCATAAAGCTTGCTTGCAACGGTGAGCGTGTCGTCGCCGCCGATTGCGATGAGCGCGTCAATGCCATTCTTTTTCAGGGTAGCGATACACTGCTCCAACCCGTTGGGCTTCTTTGCCGGATTGGTTCGCGAAGTGCGGAGAATAGTTCCGCCACGAGGCAAAATTCCGGCGACGACCGACAGGTCGAGGGGGACGGCTTTATCTTCCATCACTCCGCGCCAGCCCTCAAGAAACCCGACGAATTCGTCTTCGTAGTGGAAGCAGCCCTTTCGTACAGCCGCGCGGATAACCGCATTTAGGCCGGGACAATCACCCCCGCCCGTAAGGATCCCAACTTTCATCGCCTGCTCCTGTGATAGATGGTGCTTCTTTTAGCTCAGTCTTTCCTGATTAAGTTGCAACGTGCCCTCTCTCCGATAGGTAAAAGGGCGGCTTCAGAATGGACGTGGAACCTCTTCATGTGAGACGGAACTTAAAGATTATCATTAAGCAGTTTATTCGAGCAAAAGAAGATCGCTAAATCGAATGAGTAACAGGGTTCCGCACTTCAATGGCGGACGAGCTGGTGAAATCTCCATGTTGGTTTCTTGCATCGCAATGAACACGCGGAGGCACGTCGCCCGGTACGCTCATGAGGTAAACTTGCACCCATGCGGGTGTTGGGGATTGATTGCGGCACTGAATACACAGGTTACGGCGTCGTCGAGCTAAGCTCCGATGAGAAGCTGATCTGCATTACGTGCGGTGCGATTAAGCTTTCCCCGCGTGACCCTCTTTGCGAGCGGTTGGCCACAATTTTCGGGCGTCTTGGTGAAATCATTCGCCAACATCGTCCGGATAATGTCGCTATCGAAGAAATTTTCTATGCGGTAAATGTGAAATCCGCACTCAAGTTGGGACAGGTGCGCGGGGTCGCAATGCTCGCTGCCTCGTCGGTTGGGTTGCAAGTCTCCGAGTACGCACCGCTAACCATAAAATCCGCAGTGGTTGGGTATGGACGGGCGGAGAAGTATCAGGTGCAGCATATGGTGACCCGGTTATTGAATCTAGTCGAGATTCCCGAGCCACCGGATGCCGCCGATGCGCTGGCCATTGCGATTTGCCATCTGCATACCGCTGCCACACTGCATAGGCAGGCGGCCGTTGCGAGGTAAGCATCCGCCTCTCCATCCACCTTCCGGCAGACTATAATCACTCGAACGAATAATCGGGAGTTCCCGGTTCATAGCCCTTATGCCCATACTCTGGCTGCGCGTGGCGCTAGGCTTTTACGCCCTCGGAC
>PNAR01000018.1 GCA_003169715.1 Acidobacteriaceae bacterium
GTATAATGGCCGAGTCGGGTTTGCCCTTGAAGGCATCGAGAATTTTGAAGACAAGGGAGTCTTTCGGCTCGAACACGCCCAAAGGAGTCTCGCCCCGTTGATTGACGTAGGTTTCGACGAGCGTATCCCGTATGGCAATGCGCCACTCATCAGTAGATAGTTTGGGCATGGTCTCCTAATCGTTATAGAACGCCAAAACGAGGGAAAACCAACCGAGAAAAGCAGAACAAATATATTTATTCTTCCTCTACCGAAGGGAGGAGGAAAACATGAGCGTCGCAGACGCTCATAATTGGTAAGCTTGACCGACATCCGGTTTGACATGTCAGTTCAGCATGTCGGTTTGGCATACGGCTTTTGCATGTTGGTTTGGTATGCGGATTTGCATGTCGGTTTGGCATGCATACGGTCGTACTAGCTAGTCCAGCCTACCAATTATGAGCGTCGCAGACGCTCATGTTTTCCTCCTCCCTTCGGTAGAGGAAGAATAAATACCCGATTTGACGGCAAATTGTGTTCTAATACTTAAAAAAGTAAAAATTAAAGATCGGGGACTGTCGAAAGAAAGAAGCAAAGAAAGATGTACAAGGTACAGTACGTACTAGCTAGTATGACCATCTGATCATATGGTCATATGGCCCATATAGAAGTGACATTTTTAACACGCAATCCGACATGCGGACTTGCATGCGAAAGCGGATGTCAAACCGACATGCTGATCTGCCAGTCGGATCGAAAGGGATGAGAAAAACAAAGAAAGTTTGACCACCCGAATGAAAAATAGCGTTCTCTACTCTCAAGGTGAGTCTAACAAGCTACAGAACTCCAGTGCGGGTCAAGAAAGGCATGGAGCCACGTACCCAGCTCCGTGCCGAATGCCAAAAATGCCAGTTGCACGAGACTGCCGGTTGTCCTCACATCCAGCCAGTCCATAACGGTCGGGACGTTGGGGAAACGCCCCCGACGCCAGACGGTGGTTGGATAATGGTCATTGGCGATTCGCCGGATGGAACTGCGGATGGCAAAAAGACACTTCGGGAAAGTCGCGACTATTCGTTTTTGTCCAAATTTTTGCCAATCTCGAAATTGAAAAGAGGGTCTGGTATCATTCGGCAGTCCGTTGTTCCCCGTAAGGCCGGTTACGTCTCGTGCCAGACGGGCCTTGATCAGCAGACGACCGGCGACGATCAGTGTCGACAGGCATTATATGAATCCGAATCGAATTACAGATGCGGTCAACGCGCGCGCTGCGAGCCCGCTAGCACCACTTAGTTTACCCGAGCAGGGTCAGGACAACGGACGCAAGCTTCGGAGCGTTCTAATCGACCCACAGGTGCTAGAACGTTGCCGTTTGATTGAGGGAATGCACCGATGAAAGTACTTGTGAGTTTAACTGTCAAACCAGCATGGCAGTTACGCAGTTCGTTTACGCTGCTAGGTCGACAGCCAACTTGACAACTGGTGGGCGAAGTGCTATTTTACCTGCACATCAAGAGAGCTTGGCCGAGAGGCCGAGTCGGCAACCGGGACGGAGAACCACGGTGCCTTTGAACTAACCGTTAGTTCAGATGTGGGCGGCGCAGGAGCTGCCAGCAGGAACTCTCCACGGATTGAATTGGCCGTTTTGCTTGTTGCAGAACGGCCTTTTCATTTTCGCCCTTGGTGCATCCGAATTATAAAACAATGCACTGCTTCCTTCTATTCTTCCTTCTTCTGTGGTTGCTACGCCGGGACGATGACTGTTAGGGCGTTGGCCTCTCAAACGAAAGACAGATGCCGTGATGAGTAACCTGTCCGTCTACACACTAACCGACGCTGCATCAGTTTATCCCCCACCTCGTCGTTCGCCATCGTCAGCTGATACCTCAACCGATCTTGCCGGTGAACTACGAGTTCTTTTTGGCCGTGCCTTTGCCGGAGGACATCTCGAAGTTGTCGCTCCTAGAGCAACTGAGCGTCGCAAAAGCCGCCACCGCTCGAAGGCGGGTGTATCCCGGCTCTGGCCCCTTCGGCGCGATTGTTTCGTTCGAGTTCCGCCGCACCGCCAGTTTGAGCATTTACCTGAACGCCGAAGGAGACTTTGCCGAGTAGCATGAGGAAGAAAAGCAAAGCTCCCAAGGTAGCCGAGCAATTCGCCGTCGGGCGCAGGAGCGAGGGCTATTGCTGGTTGTTACCCAACGTTCCCGATGAGCTAGCGGATGACCAGAACCTTGAGGCAGCTCAGCGGTTCGCGTCGCTGACCGAAGCAATCTACGCTTCCACGATTCATAACGCCAACGTGTTCGAGCTAATAGCCGACCAACAGGGAAACGAAACTCTCCAAGAGATCATGATCGATCTGGACAAGGTCAACTCTACCCCTTTTGACAGTTGCTACTGGCTAATGGACGGACTGCTCGTCGGGCCTAACCCGATCTGCCAGCATCCAGATGCAACGGAGCAGCGCGTGGCCCGGTTGCAACGAGCTGGCGCTCGTTGTGTCGTCAGTCTCCTAAGTCGAGCGGAGTTGTTTTGGTCAAACGAAGAACGGAACGAGTTATGGCTTGAGACCTTCCGGCATCACATTTTTCCGATCCGCGACGGCGGTGTTCCGACTTCCTCAATGATGTCTTTGATCCTCGATGTCATCGACGAAGCAGTGGGGCGTGGCCACACGACGTTTGTTCACTCCTTTTCAGGGAGGGGACGCGCGGGTCTGGCTGGTGCTTGTTACGCGGCCCGCCACGGCGTCGGAGTAGGACAATCCGTTTTGAACTACTTGGCCAAACGCCGGATGGAATACGGCCTCTTCGAAGGTAGCCCGGAAAATGAGTTGCAAAGGCAATTTGTTAGAGACTGGAAGAAGGGCCAATAGCTTAGCTTGTCAAAGTGTCAAGTCGTTTTCCAAACACGCATGACGATCTTTTGTTGGGTAGTTTCAATGCCTTTTGGTCGTTTGGCCCGAGAGGCGTAGGGCTATTGGGTTGGCCTTTTGGCCTGTACGGATGTCCTTTAAACTCGCACGACCAGATATTTGGTGTTTTTCGAGCCCGTACAGAGGTGTTTCGTACGTCGTACCCAATGCCGCAGAGCGCGCACGGAGGGCATTTTGGCTTTCTGTACTTGTCGCTCGCTTTGGTGGGCCGATTTCCCCGCCCGTGACGGTCAATGCTCGCCGAAAAGCCAGCCGATCTTCACCTTCAGAACCTTAATTGAGGTCGTAAACCTCCACCACCGCGGTGCCCGTTGTTCCGCCAACGCCGCGCACAATGGCCGTGTAAGGGCCCGGTGGCAGCGTCGCGGCTATGCCAGACTCCAATGGGTTTGTCGGCGCGAGACCCGCAGCGGTCAGTTGCGCCGCTTGAGCCGGGTCATCCTGCCAGTCGTTATTGGCGGCCAAGAGCGCTCCATTACCGTCGTGCAGTTCGAGCGTCGGATCGGCTAGGGCGTTGGCGATGCCGAACTGCGTCAGCGACGGGCCAATCGCGAGAACGATGACGCTTGTGCTTGTGCCCGGGGCCTGACGAACAATGAAGCCGCCGATCATGACGTTGTTGCCCGTATCGGCAAACCCGCGCGTGGCGATGTTGGCGAGCTTAGCGTTAATGGAGAGGTTGAGGCTAGCCGTGCCCAGATCATAAACCTCCACGAGACCTATCCCGGTGCCTCCGTTCTTGCCCGCAACGATCGCCGTGTAGGGGCCAGCATCGAGCCCGGCGACTATGGCCGACTCGCGGTCATCTGTTGGCGGAATCGTTGTATTGATGATGAGCTGTTCCTGAGTATCTCGCCAATTGTCGTTCGAACGGATTAACGAGCCGGAGCCGTCGCGCAGCTCCAGCGTCGGATCATCCAAGGCTCCCGGGACTCCAATGGATGGGCCGAGGGCGCGAATGAGAACTGCTGCCGGAGCGTCGCCCGTAATGATGAAACCGCCGATGAGGACATTATCACCCGTTCCCACCTGTAGCCGGGTGGATATGTTTACTGCGCCCGAAGGTGCTAGCAGGAGGTAAAGTGGGAAGGTGGACGTGCCGTGCGAGTTTGTGCCAAAGAGCTGGATGCTGCCGAGAAGTATGCCCCCGGTTTGCTCTGGCTTGCGTGTTCCCCCATTGGCGCTTTCCAGCAACGGGCCGATGTAGGTTCCGGAGATGGTGCCGGTCGCGGCATCAAAGCCTAGTCCCGCTGGCAGTGTACCGATATAAGTGAAGATGGTTGGATCGGTAGAAGGATCGGCGCTAGAGGGCGCAATGATTGTGTAGAGAAAAGGCACACCCGGAGTAAGGGCCGCTTGGTCGGGGCTGATAATCACCGGCACCGTTGGATCGGATGTGAAGGTCAACTGTAGGGTGGATGTGGTGACGAAGTTCCCGTCCGTGGCCGTTAGAGTTATCGCAAAGCTTCCATCGGCGGTGACGGTTCCCGAGATGAGTCCAGATACCGGATCGGCGGTTAGTCCAAGAGGAAGAGCGCTCGTACTCAATCGTGCAGCGGGACTGCCTCCGGTGGTAATGACATGAAAGCTAAAGGGCAGGCCCGTCCGCCCTGTCGCAGCGCTGCCGCTAATGATAACAGGCCCGGAAGAGGGAACAGGCTGCACGGTGATTGTGAGTGTGGCGTTAGTCGTGCCTCCGACATTCGAAGCGCTCAGCCCGACCTGAAACGTTCCTGCCGCACTCGGAGTGCCTACGATTGCGTGCAGGGTGCTGTTAAACACCAGGCCCGGCGGTGGATTGGAGACCGCGAGCGAGGTAGCCCCGCTCGCCACCACCTGATAGGTAAACGGTTGGCCGACGGTGCCGGTTGCGACCAGCGGGCTCGTGATCACGGGTGGTGGTGGTGGTGTCAATGTTGGAGTGGGTGTTGGGGTTGGTGGTGGTGGTGT
>PNAR01000317.1 GCA_003169715.1 Acidobacteriaceae bacterium
CCACAACAATGATCCTCAGGCCATGCGCACTCGTCGGCGGCGCCACATTTTGTGCAAAGCAAGAAGACGGGGAGATGGCCACCAACAACGCAATCCAAACCTCGAGCGCAAGGTTACCCAAAATAACCGCCGACAACCGATATCTCAATCACGACCGTTTTCAATCCTTCAGACACTCAGTTCCACTGGATCCGTAACGAAGCGCCACACCTGTAAGAGGCCCCGGCTGCCGATTTAACCGGTTATATCAGCGAAGCCAGTTGCAGGAAATCATCGTCGCCCTTCTTGTACCAACTTGAACTGAATATACACCTGTTATCGCATCGTGGATTACACGCTGGAAGGCATTGAATTCGCGTACGACTTGACGTGGCTGGATGGTTCTCGTCGCGCAGAATGTGGTTCCTCTTCCGAGGAATGATCTCTTTTAGCTCCCGACTTAAAAGGTGTTCGCAAATGGACACTCAAGTTCGATGGCGGACACCATCTTCTCGCGCTTCGATAAACNNGGCTCAAAGGCTTCCGCCGCATCTTCTCGCGCTTCGATAAACTCGGTGTCGTATTCCTCGCCTTCCTCAACTTCGCTCTGATCGTAGAGGCCCTTAGATAGTGTTAACACACCCTAGCGACACGAGGCAAAACTTATGAATGACACGAGACAACCGCTAATCCAGATTGAGCACATGAAAAAAATCTTCTATACCGACGAGATCGAGACGCACGGCTTTCCGAACGCGAAGGAAGTGGCGGAAGCGGGTTTCCGCACCGTTGTCGCTCGCAAGCAACGCTTTTGTTCCGTTCTATACGACAAAACATTCCGGCAGCGGTATTGGTCTGGTTCTCTCGCGGCAAATCGCCGAAGCACATGGCGGATCGGTTGAACTGACGAACCGCCCGGACCAACTCGGATGCGCAGTCACAGTCAAACTCCACCGACTGCCAAACGAATCAGCGAACTGATCGAATACAGGCAAGTACACGAATACTCACCGCCCATCTATATCTTGGCCTCCAGCGATAATTGTTGCACCGAATTATTTAGAACTTTCTGCGCGTTGTCACGCTTCTGCTGTAAATCGGCAATCTGTTTATGCAAAGATTCCATTTGATCTTCCTGCTCGTTGAGCTGGCGGGCGTATCGTTCTACCAAAGTCTTTTCTTCGGCGCTGCCTTTTAACGCCTTCATATTTTCCCGCACGCGCTGCTGATCTTCGGAGATGCTCGTAATCTGCGCCTGCCGTGAATCAATTTCGGCTTGCAGTGCGGCGACATCGTTCTTTTGTCGAATGATCTGCCGCAGAGCCTGCTCGACCTCGGGGTTGATCATTTTCTGCTCCAGGAAGAATCCGATCTGGTCGTCGTTCAGATTCGTCAACTCGTAACGCCTGGAAATTGGGCGGTGCTCTTTCACCACCAGAGTTTCGGTCTTTTTGGGATCAATGCTTACACGAAAACGATGGAACGACGTAGTGCTCTCATCCGGGTGCATGTCTTCGTCCAGCTTCCAACCGCTTTGGATCGGGTGCTCGATCACCACTGTCCGCGGCGAAGTGTCACGATTCCGGATGGTGTATGCCATCTCCTGTCTGTCCTCGCTGATGTAGGTCATAACACCACGAGCGATCACAACTTTTGTGACTCTTTGTCTCTGCCCCTGCTGTTTGGTATCCACGACGAGGCCGAGATCGGCAGCGTACGAGAGCAGTCTCTTTTCGTCCGGCTTGACTGGATCCATGATTCCTTCGCCGGCGAATGCGTCGTCGTCGAGCACATTGAAGCTCCCGCCATCGAGCGTCAGGCCGCTGGTATTGTTCAGCCACAAAGCGCGTAGGGCATGGCCTTCATTCGGATTCCACACCGATACCTTTTCTGCTTCGACACGCGCCTGAAGGATTGGCACAAGGGCAGATTGATTCTTGTGGATCGTCACGCGATCTTTGAGCTGATATTCAAATAGGTCGCCGAGGTCGCGTGATTCCGCAACGTTATTATTTGCCTGCTCTAGAGAGTCCGCCTGAATTTTGCTAACCCCACCTCCAACGTGAAAGACTCCGCCTCCGACTCCACCGCCGTGACCGTAGCCGCCCCGAGGTCCGCCAGAGACAAGTCCACTGATCGCTCCTCCAAGCTGTCTATTGCGCACGTCCACGGATGGCGCAGCCGCTTCAACTTGTACTTGCTCGGCCATTCCGCCTACCTTGTCCTGTTGTAGCGTCGCCTCTTCCGTCTGCGGCGCCATCATCACATTCTCCGGCATGGGAACCACTGGACGCCGCGCATAATAAGGTTGCGAGAGATCCTGCACAAAAGACTGCGGCGCACCAGCAATCAGCGACAACTCAACGTTGTCCCAATCTTCGCCGACCGTGTTGTCCACGATCGCCCATCCTTGCAGCAGTGGCTTTCCATCTTTCGGAACCACGATCCGGTATGTGCACTTCCAGATAGGGACCTCGCTGATGTAGCTCACCAGCAGTTCCCGCTCCCCCGTTCCGGCGGTTGAAATGGTAAGGCGTCGAACATCCTGATCTCGCGTGGACGCGACCAGGCGCATGTAGCGCCCAACCTCGTCATTCAAATCTTTTTCGACAATACGAACGCTCGTCGCTGGAGTCAGATCGAACTGACGAACCTCGCCGCTATCGCTCACAAGGGAGATCTGATTCACGGTGATTTTCTGATCATCTTTCCCCGCCAACTCTCTTTGTTCCACACTCAGCAGCCGTCCTTGCGCGCTCAGCGTGCCGCTGTGAACCTCGATTCGCGCCCCTCGCATCGCGTCCAGAAATTGAGCCGTGGTCGTGTCCTCTCCCAGCGGCAAACGGAGCGCTCCTAGGCGCTTGTTGATTGGCGCAATCGAGTTGTAGGCGATGCCGGTGATCCGTCCTTTGCCGAGGTCCAGCGCGGTCAGAGACTTCAACACGTCATTGAGCTGCGCGGTGGTGAAGTCAATGCTCACATCTGCATTGCCATTTACGCGGCCAGAATGTTCGAAGTATCCCACGCCATTTTTGTAAAGGACCACACGCTTCACGGGGAGACGAACGGAACTCGCTGACGTAGCCGATTGCCCAAGTGCCACCGGAGATACAAGCAAACACAGGAAAAGACGAAGCCACACTCTCATAAATCCTCCTCACCGAAAACAATCCAAAAACAGAACGGGATCTTCCGCCAGACTTGCAATACCGCCCGACCTGCAATATCAAAGATTAGACACCGAGCCGCCCAGGATGGTGTAACGAACTTCGAAAGGGACCGCGAGAGTTACCTGAACGTTCAGTTCAAGAGATAATGGTGGCTACCGATAGGTGTCCGCGACTTTCTGAACGAGTCCGTGTTCGAAATAGTCTAAGTAAATCCGTCGTCAGGAGAAAACGCAGTGCGAATGCATATCCGTCTTTTCGCCATCATTTTGCTGGTTATGGGTGTCGCTATGTTGGCTGGATGTCCCCCTCGCGAGAGCATAGCCAGGATTGACCAAACTCCCGGGCGTTTTACCGGCAGGGAAATCAGCATCGCTGGGCACGTAGTGAATTCTTTCGGCGCCATGGGAACCGGGGTGTTCCAAGTGGACGATGGCACCGGCCGTATGTGGGTATTCACCGAAAACTTTGGCCTGCCCGGACGCGACGCGAGACTGGCCGTTACCGGACGTATCGAAGAAGGTTTTAGCTTCGGAGGAAAACACTTCGCGATGATCCTGCGCGAGACAAGGCGTCCCCATTATTGATTGTGTAGGCTGCCGCTATTGCCCTGGTTGGGCGGCGGAGCTTCACCTAGATTCGTCTGTAGAGACGCAGCTTGCTGCGTCTGCTTGCGGATTTAAAGGTTTTGCCGGGGTTAACAAGACGTTGCAAGCAACGTCTCTACTCGATATTCGTCGCAACTACAGACGCAACTCGAAAGCTCAATTACTTCGCGGTGTGAACGGAATCTGATCGGAAATCTGCTGCGCTTCCGATTCACGGACTTCGAGCCGCATTTGGCGCAAACTGGTAGCTTCCGCCGGGTTCATGCCAGCCTTGAGGTCAGTCTTTTCCAGAAAATATCGCCAGCCCGCGTGCCTGTCTTCGGAGGCCTGTGAGCGCTCAAACTGCCCCAGCGCGGTTTCTGCATTGACGCGTCCTTTGATGACAGCCATAACACCACCTGACTCATATGTGCGGACGTTGTGGCGAATGACCGCAAACGAGGCCTTCAAATCATCCTGCATGTGGAGAGCTCCAGTCGAAGCGCATTCGGTGCGGGGGAAGAGATTTATTAGCATCGTGCCCGCCACCGTTGCGGTTACGGGCACGCGTGTTTTATTGAGATGTTTCCGCTTTACAGCGGGCGAACGTTCTCAGCTTGCCAGCCCTTTGGTCCCTTGGTGACCTCGAACTCCACACTCTGGCCTTCTTGCAGACTGCGGAAGCCGCCTGCCTGAATCGCCGAGAAGTGCACAAATACATCTTCGCCACTCTGACGACTGATGAAGCCGTACCCTTTGGCGTCGTTAAACCACTTTACTGTTCCTTGTTCTGCCATCTGTTGCTTGTATCCTTTGTTGATGATTTTACGCTGATGGTTCGGAGGTACTAAGGGCAGTGCTAGCTGGTTTGCAAGAATCTGCTCGTCAACCGATAGATCAAACGCAGTTATAGTGTAGCAGATTTGGGGCGTTTGGCGTTAGCAGACCACACAAGCGCATCCCAGGGGGCATTCTGCCGTTGTCTCCTCGCTGCCTTGAACTGGTCCTATGCGGTAACTGGGGGCATTGCTGCCAAACCCTCTAACCCGGGCGGCATCTTAACGGACGGGAGCACCCTTGTCGAATTCCGATCTAACCTCAATTCTTTTCGTCCTGTTGCTGCTTGTGGGACTGGCGCAGTTGCTCGGGTACTTATTCGTGAAGTTGCGACAGCCGAAAGTTGTCGGCGAAATCATGGCTGGCATAGTCCTGGGCCCATCTCTGATCGGCAGATACCCATTTGCTTTGGGTTTAGGGGAAGCGGTCAAGCACAACGCGACGGTATTGAATTTCGTTTACTGGCTTGGCCTGTTGTTGCTGATGTTTTTATCAGGCGCGGAAACCCGCGAGCTATTTACCCGAGAAGAGCGCCGCGAAGTGGGCTGGCTCGCCATCGTAGGCACGGGACTTCCCTTCATTGTTGCGCTTGCACTGGGCTCATGGCTGGTTCGTCCAGCGTTGGCGGGTCCCAATGGAAATCGCATCTCGCTAATTATCATTCTGGCGGTCGGAGTAGCGGTGACTTCGGTTCCGGTGGTCTCGAAGATCTTCGCGGACTTGAAAATTTTGCATACCCGCTTCGCGCGGCTCGTGCTCGGCGTCGCCGTGCTGGAGGACATTGTGCTCTGGCTGGCATTGGCTGTGGCAACAGCCCTCGCCGGCACCACGGCGCTGAACCCACGGGGAATTTTGTACCACCTGCTCACGACGGTCGGATTTTTCGCGTTGGGCCTGACCATCTTGCCACGGGTCGTAAAACGAATTAACAAATCGCGTTTCAACGTGTTCGCAAAACATTCCCCCGTGGGCTACGCCCTTGCGGTTTTGTTCGGATATTGCGTGGTTGCCGGAGCGCTCGACGTCAGCGTGGTGTTTGCCGCCTTTCTTGCCGGGTTCGCAGTCGTACACAAGAAACGCAGACTCTTTTCGGAGGCTCTCGATTCCATAGGAAAGGTGTCCTTTGCATTTTTCATTCCGGTGTACTTCGCGATCGTGGGATTGAAGCTCGACCTGGTTCGCGGCTTCTCGCTTTGGATGGCGGCCATTTTCCTCGTCGGAAGTTGCGTCGCCAAGATTCTTTCCGTATCGCTGGCGGGACGTCTCGCAGGTTTCCGCGGATTGGACCTGATCAATCTGGCTATCACCACCAACGCACGGGGCGGACCGGGTATCGTATTAGCCAGCGTAGCGTTCGACGCTGGAATCATCAGTCCAAAATTTTATACAACGCTTGTCTTGGCGGCTGTGCTTACGTCGCAAGCAGCGGGCGCCTGGTTGGACTATGTTCTGCGCCGGGGTTGGCCGCTGCTGGAACCAGCCTCGCGCAAGGATTTAGCCATCGTCGCCTCCGAGGATAGTCCGTCCCCGGCCTGAGCATAAAAACAACCAACATCACAGAGGCGCAGCCGCTAGTCGTACTTCTCGTACAGAATGGATTTGCGATCCCACCCAATGCTCTTCAAAAGATCGCGGTTCGCCGTAACCATCTTGTCCAGCCCGCAAATGTAAGCGTGCATGTCGGATCGATCCGCTGCAATGGATGGAACGTGGTCCTGGACATATCCGCGAAGGCCCTGCCATTCCGGCGTGGCGCGACTCAGCGTCGGAAGATAGTGGAAGTTTTCGTGATCTCGCGCAAGCCGCAAGAATTCATCGTGGTAGTAGATGTCTTTCTCGGTACGATTCCCGAAGATGAGCGACAGCGCCTTACCCTGGTGCCGCGACTCATCTGCCAGAATCCAATGAAGCATGGACCGAAACGGAGCGATGCCGGTGCCCGTCGCAATAAAAATCGTATCCCGCATCGGAGGCCGCAAAATAAAATCGCCGAACGGCCCTTGGCATTGCAATTCGTCACCTTCCTTCATGTCGCAAAGGAAGTTCGACATAAACCCGTCCTGCACCCGATTCAGGCAAAGCGCGAACCGATTGTCTTCGCCTGGAGGCGATGCGATGGAATATGCGCGGGTGATCTCTTCCCCGTCAGCCTTCGTGTGTTTAAACGACATCCATTGCCCTGCCACGAACCCGAAACGTGGCACGCCTTTCATCTCGAACTCCAGATGCTTTGTGTAGTCGGATAAAGCACGAGACTGGCTCAATCGCGCGGTGTAGGTTTGAAA
>PNAR01000457.1 GCA_003169715.1 Acidobacteriaceae bacterium
GAGATGGGCGACAGCCACATGGGACTGCAAGCACGGTTGATGTCGCAAGCCCTGCGGAAGTTGACCGGAACGGTTTCGAAGTCGCGCACCTGCCTGATTTTCATCAATCAGATTCGCGAGAAAATTGGTGTGATGTTTGGCAATCCGGAAACTACGACGGGCGGCCGCGCGCTAAAATTCTATTCCTCCGTCCGCATTGATATCCGCCGCATCGCGGCGATTAAAGAAGGCGACGTGGT
This sequence comes from Acidobacteriaceae bacterium, assembly GCA_003169715.1. Classification (GTDB taxonomy): domain Bacteria; phylum Acidobacteriota; class Terriglobia; order Terriglobales; family Acidobacteriaceae; genus PALSA-188. Next base: position 240 of record PNAR01000457.1, read on the forward strand.
TACTGGCTCGCGTACCAAGATCAAAGTCGTAAAAAATAAAGTTGCCGCGCCATTTCGTGAAGCCGAATTCGACATCATGTATGGCGAGGGGATTTCGCGCGAAGGCGATTTATTGGATATCGCCGCGACTTCCGGCCTTCTGGAAAAGTCCGGCGCATGGTACAGCTACAAGGGAGAGCGTATTGGCCAAGGCCGCGAAAACGCCCGCCAATTTCTAAAAGACAATAAAGATACTATGATTAAGCTCGAAGCCGAAGTGCGGAAGCACCTGGGATTGACGCCGAGCGTTGCCGCAGCGGCTCCCCCCGCGACACCAGTTGCGACGCCAGCGACGACGAGTCGTGTCACCACGATGCCGAGTGTGAGTCAAGAGTCAGCGAAGACAACGGCGGCCAGACGATAGGTACATTTCGGGGTAAACGATAAACAACAGATTTCTCGAGCGAATGTTGCCGAGTGCCGCTCTCCCCTGCGCGTTTCTTAAGGATTGGCAAAGGCCCGCCTGAGGAACGAGCCCAGATGCCAGCCGTCCATATATTTGTATGGCGTTTCTCCCGTTGTGTAATGCCCGCAAGGCAACACTGCTACTTTGTGATCTAAGTTATGTCGCTCGAATTCTCTGACTACATCGCGCGAGAATTCGGGGAGAAACGTCAGATCGTACTTTGCATAAATGATGAGCGATTTTCTCGGCCAGCGGGCGAATTGTTTGAAGTATGACATGGGGCTTATCGCGGACCAGATCTCACGCAGGCGCTCCACATCAAGGTGCGGTTCGAGACCCTGCCGAATGTGCCTGGTGGATTGGCCGTGCCAGACAACGTCGGCGAAAAATGTTGACGCATGATTGAAGGCGGCCACGCGGATGCGTGGGTCATGAGCGGCGGCGAGGAAGGCATAACAGGAGCCGAGACTGGTGCCCACAATGCCGAGATGGTTGTATTCCTGTTGTTCAAGCCAATCTAGGCAGGAGCGAATATCGAGCACGCCCTGCCGCGCGGCGTCGAGCGTGCGTCCAATATTCGCGGAGACGGCATAATCGGCGCGATGAACTCCAGCGGGCCTGCGGATGTCATGGTAGGGCATGCTCAAACGCAGCACCGCAATGCCAAGCCTGTTCAGCACGCGGCATAGAGTGTTATAGGCCAGGGCGTCGGAATTCCAATGCGGCAGCAACACCACGGCGCGATTCCCCTTGGCAGGAAACCAGCGGGCGTTAGCTAAATTATTTTCGGGATAAGGAGTCTGCCCCGGCGATGTGAAGCGAAGAAAATTTGCACAAGTTCCGCGAACCTTGGCTTCTAACTTCGGATCGGGTATTTCGCGAGTGCTGAAGACCTGAACTTCGCGATTCTCGATGCGAAAGTCAGACGGCCTAATGTAGGAAAAAAAATCGTCGCTGGACGCAACGATGCGGCGGTTGTATTCGCGTAGATAGGTTTCGTTATCTTCGGGCAGCGCTCCGGGCTTGTACCCATTGCGGCAAGGCCAGCCTTCGGCCCATTCGAGGCCCCACTCCAACGGGCGCACGATGCGATTGCGGTCCACGGAAGTCAGCCGGGTCTCCCAGTCGTACATCCATTGTGCGTAGCGCGAGGCCATAAGTCAGAATAGCAAGTTGCCTTTGCGCGGTCGTCAATTCAACAGCAGAGTGCGGGAATAGAGCATTTACCTGATCGAAACTACCGCCGGAGTTGGTGCGAGAGCGGCGGTGTGGCCTGAGTTTTGAGACCTGACTAACGGCGGGCCCGCGCTAAGCACGAGGAAAAATCAGTTGTCAGTTATGAGTTCACCGTTGTCAGCTCTTTTTCGCCGCGATACACGCGGGCAATCCCTCGCACGATGCGTCGCATTGGCAAGATGCCCTTATCGTCGGCGAAAAAGATTTCTCCGATTCGGCTGCCGCGGTAGAACCAGCGGCGTAGCAGAGCGAGGTGTTCCATTATTTCGAGTGCGGTGGGTGCATTCTCCGAGGGAATAGGAGGAAGCGCCTCCTGGATGCGGGCCTCCATGGATTGGGATTTGGAATGGTTTTCAGGCTGAATGTGAAATTGGGTGGGGCCGACGATTCGAGACGCATGAATCCTAAATAGATTCACACACCCGGGGGACGGGCTGGGCTGCACCATCAATCCATTAAGCAGATCGAGGCGGCGAACAATTTCCGGGAGCTGACCTAGCAAAGATTTAAGTTTATCGGCACGCGCGTGCAGAGATGCAGCGTCTTCAAATCGCATGTTTGAGGAGGCTTGATCACGCTGTGCGGAAATTTCCCGCAGCAGCGAGTCTCCTTTGGTCTGGAAGTACGACTGCACGCGCTGGACTTCGTGTGCGTATTCAGTGTCGGCGCATCCCTGGAAACAGGGGGCGAGGCACATTTTCATCTCGGAGTAAATACATCCAGGAAATTTGGGATCGGGATGGAGATCTTCCACGCAGCGTCGCATTTTGAAAAAATCCAGCGAATCGTTGGCGAATTTTTCGGCGGAGGTTCGCGAATAGAACGGCCCATAGTAAAGAGAGCGGCCATTCATGCGTCCGATGCGGGTTGTGATGGAAGCACGGGGATACTCATTCTCCAGATGCAGTTTGACCAGGGGCGCGAAGCGAAGCCGAAGGCGTTCGGTGTAAGTCTTTGGGAAAATCCCGCGCAGCACGCTGTAAAGCAAAAACCCAGATTCGAAGTCCGATCCGGCGGGGGTGTATTCGATCGAGCGAACCAGGTCGCGCAAGTTCAATCTCCTGGTGTGCTCGGTTGGTACTCCCAAAAGACGCTGCAATCGCCGCCGCAGGTTCGCCGTCTTGCTTACGTATGGCTCCGCTTGAGAATCAGGGCCGCGTAGAAGAAAGATAGCTGGAGTCGCGGGAATTGCTTCGAAGATCTCGCCGTCGCGGGCAGTGTCAAATTCCACGCGTTCCGTTAGCACGGAGCTATTCTAGTCTGAGCATTTGCCCGTTGTTTGCGCGAAGTTCTATTCAACCCTCCACGGGGAGCGCTCGGGCCAGTGACGTAATGCCTCGGTTGCCCACACGGTGGATTTATCGGTATGGCATGAAGCGCACGGGTTGGGGATTTTGTATTTGTCCGTCATTTCCGGGGTTATGAATCTGAAGGTGTGGGCGTGGACGTAAGTGCCGGGAACGCCTTCCGTCTCAATAGCCGGCATATGACAGGCGACGCACTGGCTCCCAGGACTGCCATCTTTGTGATGAGTGTGCTCTTCGAGCGTTGCAGTACGCGGTCCGTTCAGCGACAGCGGACCATGGCAGTCCAAACATATTTTCTCGGCTGGCTTTCTTAGTTGTGCATAGTTGTCGGTGCCATGCGCATCGTGGCAACTGAAACAGGTGACTCCCCGGCGGTACATCACGCTTTGCACGAAATCGTTGCCTTGCATGCGATTCTTGTGCGCGGTGCCGTCCGCGAAATAGTAGAAGTTAGTCTCCGACAGTGTATGGTCTTCAAGTTTCCAAAAATCCTGAAGCTTAAGTCCAACGTTATACCCGACGGGCCA
>PNAR01000231.1:0-987 GCA_003169715.1 Acidobacteriaceae bacterium
GTTGTCAGTTTTTCAACTTCTGGCGGCAGCGTTACCGTGGCCTCGGTCAACAAACGGGTTCCGCCGATTTCGACACCTGTGCCTTCCACGAGCGCCTTCGCTCCTCGACCAGGCAACGCCTCGAAATTCGTGGCCGACAATTGGGGCACCTTTCGGCGCTTGGCTTCGGCGACGATTGCTTTAGCAAGTGGGTGCTCGGAGTTGGATTCAACAGCGGCAGTACGCGCCATCAAATCGTCTTCGGTAGTGCCAGGTGTAGCCGCGACTCCTGACACTGCAGGAGAACCGCGGGTCAGGGTTCCGGTCTTATCGAAAATGACCATATCCAAATTGCGGGCTCGTTCGAGTGCGAGTCTATCCTTAACGAGGAGGCCGTTTTGAGCCCCTAGTGATGTCGAGATTGCGACTACGAGCGGAATTGCCAGGCCGAGAGCGTGCGGGCAAGCAATGATGAGAACCGTTGCCGTTCTAATCAGGGCGTGTTCTTTGTCGCCTGAAAACCACCAGTAGGTAAAAGTAATCGCTCCAGACACGACTGCCACGTAAAAAAGGATCGCGGCTGCACGGTCGGCAAGAGCTTGCGTGCGAGAGCCGGAGGCCTGCGCAGTGGCGACGAGCCGCATGATTCCGGAGAGAGCGGTCTGGTCCCCGATTGCCGTGATTCTGACGTGAAGGCTTCCGCCGCTGGCAACTGTCCCCGCAATGACTCGGGCATCTGGTCCCTTCGATACTGTTTTGGACTCGCCCGTGATCATGGACTCGTCCACATCGGCTGCGCCGTCAACGACAGTGCCATCTGCCGGAACACGTGCTCCGGGCCGGACAAGCACGATGTCGCCAACGCGCAAATCTGACAGTGGGACAGATTTGAGTGTCTGAGCCGTTTACGCGTTCGGCGGTGTCCGGGAGCAGTGCGGCGAGTGCATTGGGCGCGCCACGAGCCCGCGAGATCGCCCGCATTTCCAGCCAATGGCCGAGGACCATGAT
>PNAR01000231.1:1065-4402 GCA_003169715.1 Acidobacteriaceae bacterium
GCAAGTTCGCCCCAAGCCCCGCGTACAAAGACTAGGCCGCCATAGACGAAGACGACTGTTCCGAGGAGGGCGGGGATAAACTTCGAGCCAGGGAAGGAAGGCGCGGTGTAACCAAGCCAGCGTTGGACGTCTGTTGACCAAAATACGACAGGAATTGTGAGAGCGAAACTCAGCCAAAACTTGTCGCGAAACATAGCAACGGAGTGCCCGGCGTGACGGTCGTGGCTCCCGTGAGTTTCTAACACTTTGTGCCAGGCGTGTGGGTCTGACGCCTGTCCGTGATCATTGTGTTTCGAGTGGTCCATTTTGAACTCCGATCCCGCCCGAGAATAGTCTCGTATCCATTGATTTCGAGCCTTTCGCATCGACGCTATTCGCGTGGCGCCCAGGGACGATGGAAGAAGTTCTGAATCCCCAGTTTCCGTGCTTCTCGATTCCAGTTCTATTCCTGACCTGTTTTGATACCCAGGGTGCCAGCGCGAAGCGCACGCTCCTTCATGAAGGCAAAAAAGACGGGAACGAGAATCAGAACGTGAATCGTTGAAGTAATCATGCCGCCGACCATGGGCGCAGCGATGGGTTTCATGACATCCGAGCCGATTCCGCTTTCCCATAGGATTGGGATCAGACTGGCGAGGACTGCCGTCACCGTCATGAGCTTTGGGCGCAATCGCTGGACGGCGCCTTCGATTACCGCCGCTTCGATATCTTCGTGTTTGAGCGGCACGCCAGAGGCAATCCTCTTATCGAGCGACTCGTGGAGATAGACCACCATGACGACGCCTGTCTCGACGGCAATTCCGAACAACGCGATGTAGCCTACCCAGACGGCTACGCTGAAGTTGTAGCCAAGCAAATACTGGAGAATCAGGCCGCCAGTCATTGCGTAAAACGTGGGGAAAATGAGGACGGCAGCTTCCGTGATGGAGTGGAAGACCATATAGAGCAGCAAAAAGATAACAAAAAATACGATGGGTACGATGAACTTCAGCCTTTGCTTGGCGCGCACTTCGAATTCGTACTCTCCGGACCATTTGTAGGTGTATCCGGGCGGAAGGCGCAATCTTTCGCCGAGGAGCCGGTTAGCCGTAGCAACGAAGCCACCGTAGTCCTTTGTCGCAAGATCCAGATAGACATAGCCCGTAAGCAGGCCATCCTCATCGCGGATCATCGCTGGTCCACGGGAAAAATAAGCCTTGGCAACTTCCGAGATAGGAATCTGCGCTCCCGTGGGTGTAGCGATAACGACCCGCTGGAGCTGCGCGATGTCATCACGAAAGTCCCGGCTGTAGCGCACGTTGATGGGATAGCGTTCGCGACCTTCGATATTTTCGGCGACGTTTTCGCCGCCGATGCCGGAAGTCACTGCGCGCTGAACATCGGCCACGGTAAGTCCATAACGGGCGGCTTCGGGGCGGTTAACTTCCACGTTTATATAAAATCCCTCAGCGACGCGCTCGGCAAAAATAGAGCGGATTTCAGGAATTCCGCCAAGGACTTGCTGCAATTGCGCACCCGCCTGCTGGATACCCTCGACATTGGGGCCTTGAATCTTGATTCCCACGGGTGTCTTGATGCCAGTCAGCTCCATATCAAGTCGGTTTTGTACGGGCATCGTCCAGGTATTTGTTAGACCAGGAAATTGAAGCTTCCCGTCCATCTCGCGAATGAGTTTTTCGTAGGTCATGCCCGCCCGCCACTGCTCGCGTGGTTTGAGCATTATGGTCGTGTCGTACATATCGAGCGGGGCGTTGTCGGTGGGGCTGTCGGAACGGCCTACGACGCCGAAGACGCTTTCAACCTCGGGGAAAGATTTGATGATGCGGTCCTGTTCCTGGAGCAACGTCGAAGCCTGTGTGATGGAGATACCGGGAAGAGCGGTCGGCATGTAGAGCGAGGAACCTTCGTAGAGCGGCGGCATGAATTGGCTGCCGATGCGCCACGCAAGCGGAATCGTGACTGCCAAAAAGATGAGGTTGAGAAGCAGCGTCGTCTTGCGGTACCGCAGACAGAATCTGAGGACCGGGAGATATAAGGCCTGCGTCCATCGCGAGAAAGGATTTTCGGACTCCGGTCTGAGATGGCCGCGAATGAAAATCACCATCAGGACGGGAACGAGCGTGATGGCAAGAATCGAAGAGAAGGCCACGGAGAGAGTTTTAGTCCACGCAAGGGGACGGAACATGCGTCCTTCTTGCGCTTCGAGAAGGAATACCGGCAGAAACGATACGACGATAACGAGCAAGGAAAAGAAGATGGCAGGCCCAACTTGTTTCGCCCCTCCCATCAGAATCCGTCGCCTTTCCTTCTCTGTCAGCTCGCTTCCCGATGCCCCTGTTGTGGCAATGTGTTCCGATAGGTGCCGGTGACCGTTCTCGACCATGACGATTGATGCGTCGATGAGCACCCCAATGGCCAGCGCCAGTCCACCGAGCGACATGATGTTGGAACTGACGTGCAGAAAATACATAGGAATGAAGGACGCGAGGACAGCAACGGGCAAAGCCAGAATGGGGATCAGCGCCGAGCGGAAATGGAACAAGAAAGCAATCGTCACAAAGCTGACGATGATAGCTTCCTCGAGGAGATCACGTTGCAGCGTTTTGATAGATGCTTGAATCAGTCCAGACCGGTCATAACCCGAGACAATCTCGACGCCGGAAGGGAGCGTCGATTGGATATCGGCAAGTTTATTCTTGACTCCATCGATGACGTTAAGGGCGTTCATTCCGTAACGCATCACAATGATTCCGCCAACGGTTTCCCCTTGGCCGTTCCACTCAGCGACACCCTCGCGAATATCAGGACCAAATGCGACGGTCCCCAGGTCGCGAATGAGGACCGGGGTGCCGTTCTTCGTGGCGACAGGAACAGTTTCGAGGTCTTGTAGCGAACGGAGATAGCCGAGCCCGCGAATCATGTATTGAGCGCCGCCCATTTCAAGCACCCGGCCGCCAACTTCGTTCGTACTATCACGGACCCGCTCTATCACCATTGAGAGCGGAATGTTGTAGGCGCGAAGTTTGTTCGGGTCCAGATTCACCTGGTATTGGCGAACGAATCCTCCGATGGAAGCGACTTCCGCAACGCCCGGGACAGTTTCCAGCTGATAGCGGAGATACCAGTCCTGAAGACTCCGCAAGTCTGCGAGGCTGTGCTGGTGGGAGCGGTCAATGACCGCGTATTCGTACACCCAGCCGGCTCCCGTCGCGTCGGGGCCGATCATCGGAGACACGTTTTTCGGCAAGACTCCTTGGAGTTGCTGGATGTATTCAAGAACCCGTGAACGAGCCCAATAGAGGTCAGTACCGTCTTCGAAAACTACGAAGATGTAGGC
>PNAR01000393.1 GCA_003169715.1 Acidobacteriaceae bacterium
GTACAACTCCACGATCAACTGTTCGTTAACTGGCAGGTTGATGTCTTCGCGCTTTGGCAGAGAAAGTATTTTCCCGCTGTAGTTGTCGCGATTCACGTCCAGCCAATTTACCGGATTTTGGTGGCTGGCGAACTCTTTCGCGATTTCCAGGATCGTCAGCTTACGGCTGGCTTCGCGGATTGAAATTTCTTCGCCTACGCTGACTTCGTAGGACGGAATGTTCACTTTGCGTCCATTTACATGGACGTGGCCATGGCGAACCAATTGCCGGGCCTGGCGTCGGGAAATTCCGAACCCCAGGCGGTAAACGATGTTGTCGAGACGCCGTTCGAGCTGCTGGAGAAGGATTTCGCCGGTGACTCCACGGGAGCGAGCGGCCTTCTCGAAGTAGTTGCGGAACTGGCCTTCCTGAGTGAAGTACATGCGCTTGGTTTTTTGCTTCTCGCGCAGTTGGAGGCCATATCCGACGATTTTCGCCTTGCGGTCCTTACCGTGCTGACCGGGAGCGAAGTTACGCTTTTCGATGGCGCATTTATCGGAAAAACATCTTGTGCCTTTGAGGAATAGTTTCATGCCCTCGCGGCGGCAGAGTCTGCAAACGGGATCGGTATAACGTGCCAATTTGTTCTCCTTTATTAGATGACCGGTTTACGGGTATGGCTTCAACCCTTCGTCCCGGACGAAAATCAGTTTCAGGTTTCGAGTTTCTAGGTTCAGGTCTCTGTCGAGTTCTGAATCTCTCGAACCTTGAAATGCCTTCAAAATATCAGTTTCCAGTTCTCAGTTCCTGGTTTTGAAACTTGCAACTTGAAACCCGAAACTTCTCTTCTACACTCTTCTCCGCTTTGGCGGACGGCAGCCATTGTGCGGAATGGGAGTGGAGTCTTTTATGTTACGGACTTCGATTCCGGCGGCGGCAAGGGCGCGGATCGCGGATTCGCGTCCTGAACCGGGACCGCTGACTCGAACTTCGACGCTGCGGACGCCGTGATCGCGGGCCATGCTGGCCGCATTTGAGGCTGCCTGCTGGGCGGCGAAGGGAGTGCCTTTGCGCGATCCACGAAATCCTAACGAGCCGGAACTCTTCCATGACAGGACGTTGCCGGACTGATCGGCGATCGTCACGATGGTGTTATTGAAAGAGGCCTGAATGTGCGCGATGCCATGCGTGACATGCTTGCGTTCTTTCTTTTTGAAAGTCTTTTTCTTGCCCTTTTTTTCCGGAGTGCCCGGAGTTGCCGCTGCTGGTAATGGTTTTGCCATGAGCCCGTCCTTGGTCGTTCGTATGATTCGTCGTTAGTCGTTGGCCGTTCGTCGTTGGCAAAATCCTAGGTTCGTTGGCTTTTGCGGACGACCAACGACCCAGGACGAACGACGGTTTTCTACGTTTTTGTTGCTGCCTTCTTTTTCTGCGCTATGGTGCCTTTGCGCGGGCCTTTTCGGGTGCGCGCGTTGGTGTGAGTGCGTTGTCCGCGAACTGGAAGGTTGCGGCGATGGCGGTACCCGCGATAAGAGCCGATTTCGATGAGCCGTTTGATGTTCATCGTAATGTCTTTGCGGAGGTCGCCTTCGACCATGCCTTCGGATTCGATGACCTGGCGGATGCGGTTTACTTCCTCTTCGCCGAGATCCTGGACTTTTTTCCCCGGTTCGACATTGGCCTGTTTGAGAATCTTTGCGGAGCGGGGATTGCCGATTCCGTAGATGTAGGTGAGCGCGATGTCCACGTGCTTGTTGCGCGGAAGATCAACGCCTGCGATACGTGCCATAGTCTGTCCTTTATCCTTGACGTTGCTTATGTTTGGAATTTTCGCAGATCACCCGGACTACTCCCTTGCGGTGGATGACTTTGCATTTGTCGCAAATCTTTTTTACGGATGCTCGTACTTTCATAAAAATCTGTCCTTGGTCGTTCGTCGTTGGTCGTTGGCCAAGTGCCTGTCGAGCTTCGCTCGACTCGACCCTTCGGCTACGCTCAGGGCAGGCTCACTGGGACGCCCGTCTCTCCATCCGATCTATTCTATTTGTAACGGTATACGATTCTTCCGCGATTCAGGTCGTATGGCGAGAGCTCTACTGCTACCTTGTCTCCCGGTAATATGCGAATGAAATTTTTCCGCATTTTTCCGGAGACGTGCGCCAGCACTTGATGTTTGTTTTCGAGCTCTACTTTGAACATGGCATTGGGTAAGGGTTCTACCACTGTGGCCATAACTTCAATCGCGTCTTCTTTACTCATGAACTCCTTAAGGGCTTTTGGCTGTTAGCTCTTGGCTTTTGGCTAAACCGCTTTAAATTCTGAGTCCTAGCTAGAAGCTAAGAGCCAAAAGCTAATCTGCTTCACTGCGTCAAAATCATTGGGCCGTCTCTGGTAACTGCGACACAATGCTCGAAATGGGCGCTGCAACTGCCGTCGGCGGTGACTGCGGTCCATTTATCGCTCAATACGCGCGTGCCTGGCTCGCCAAAATTTACCATTGGCTCGATTGCGAGGACCATGCCTTCGCGCAGGCGAGGGCCTTGACCCCTGGCGCCATAATTTGGAACCTGCGGTTCTTCGTGCAACTTCGTGCCGATGCCGTGACCTACGAACTCGCGGACGACGCTGAATCCGTTGGCTTCTACGTATTCCTGCACCGCCGCGCCCACGTCTCCTACCGCGTTTCCTACACGAGCCTGCTCGATGCCTTTGTACAGCGAAGCCTCGGTAACTTTGAGCAACTTCTCAATCTCCGGCTTCAGGGAACCATCTACCGGGACTGTGATTGCAGCATCGCCATAATAACCATCGAGGACGACTCCACAATCAATCGAAACAATGTCTCCGGCTTTCAGTTCCCGCTTTTCAGAGGGAATACCGTGGACAATTTCGTCGTTCACGGAAGTGCAAAGCACGCAGGGATAATCGTAGTATCCCTTGAACGCCGGCTTTGCGCCGAGATCTTTGATCTTCTGTTCCGCGGCGCGTTCCAGGTCCATAGTAGTGACGCCGGGAGCGACAAGAGCGCGCACGGCGTCAAGGACCTCGCGAACGATGTGGCCGCTCTGGCGCATCTTGTCAATCTCGGCCGCGGATTTACAAACTATTGGCATAAAGGGCTTTTAGCTTTTAGCTTTTAGCTTTTAGCTTTTAGCTTTTAGCTTTTAGCTCTTAGCTCTTAGCTCTTAGCTTTTGGCTAAACCACTTTTGTTTCCTGCTTTAAAAGCAGGTCTCTCCACTGCGCTTCGCTCCGGTCGAGATGACAGTGTTTTTAAGTTAAATAACAAAATTTCAAATCCTGCGGAGCTTTGCTCCGCCTGGACAGCCGAGGGCGGCTGTCCCTACGTAATTCCTCCACGCCCGTCTCTCCATCGTTCTTTTCAGCCGCCGATTGCGGGCGCTGCTGCGTGGCTCTCGATTTCTTGAAAAAGCTGCGCGGTGACATCGTCCACCGGCTGATCGGCATTCACCGAAATCAGACGGCGTTGCCGCTCATAATATGCCGCCACCGGCATAGTTTGGCGATCATAAGTTGCCAGACGCTCGCGGATCACTTCGTGGCGGTCGTCGTCACGAACGATTAGCGAAGAACCATCAACATCGCAAATTTCGTCAACCAAGGGTGGCTGGAGGTGGACGTTATAAATTCGGCCACAGGAAGGACAAGTCCTACGTCCAGTAAGCCGGAGCGATTACTTATTATAATCCACGTCAAACCGCACGACAATTGGCGAACACATGTGACGCTTCGGGTTTTCAAGGAACTGATGCTTCAAAAAAGCGTCGAGCCAAGCCGCCTGGGTCGCGGTACGGGGAAAGCCGTCGAGGATAAAACCCCGCTCGCAATCCTGGTCACGCAGGCGCCATGCCACCATATCGCAGACCAGATTGTCGGGGACGAGATCTCCCCGCGCCATCTGGGCCTCGGCCTTTAGCCCCAAATCCGTGCCACGGTGCACATTCTCGCGGAGCAGGTCTCCGGTAGAAATCTGCGGAATGCCGTAGCGATCAGACAGCCGTTTGGACTGAGTACCCTTGCCCGCGCCGGGCGGGCCCAGCAGCACAATTGGTCCGATGTTGCGCAATACTTCTTCTGCCATCGAACTCGCTCCAGGCTGTCTCCATTTCCAATCTTGCCTTGCTGTATCTTGCTTACTGCATCGTGGACCCTTCGACTACGCTCAGGGC
>PNAR01000119.1 GCA_003169715.1 Acidobacteriaceae bacterium
ACATCTGGCCGGCGATGATGCAGTTGCGCAATGAATTGCCAGTGATACGCTGGCGATCAAACAATGGATTTTCCGCGCCGTTGGTGATTCGAGTCGCGATCGGCGGATATCTTACTGGAGGAGCCATCTATCACTCGCAGTGCGGGGAGAGCGCGTTTACCCATATTCCCGGATTACGCGTAGTTTTTCCATCCAATGCTCTGGATGCTGCGGGGCTTTTGCGGACGGCAATACGTTGTGACGATCCTGTGCTGTTTTTGGAACACAAGCGCTTGTATCGGGAGACCTATGGACGCGCCGCCGATCCGGGACCGGAATACATGATCCCATTCGGCAAGGCACGAGTCGTCCAGGCGGGGACGGATTTGTCTGTCATTACTTATGGCGCGGTCGTTCCGCGTGCGCTTCAGGCAGCGCAAAAACTGGAGCAGGAGCATGGGATCAAAGTTGAAATCCTCGACCTTCGATGCCTGAATCCTTTTGACTGGGATGCAATTTCCGCTTCTGTGCAAAAAACCAACCGCGCACTGGTAGTGTACGAAGACACATTGAGTTGGGGATATGGCGCAGAAATCGCCGCCAGAATCGCCGATCAGATGTTCGAACATTTGGACGCCCCAGTACGGCGCCTGGCAGCGAAAGATGTGTACGTTGCCTACCAGCCCATCCTCGAGAATGCGATCCTACCGCAAGTTTCAGATATGTTCGAAGCGATGAAACAACTCGCCGAATACTGATTTGCAAAATCAAAATGGCACGGCTGAAAGCCATGCCATTCTGTGCTACTCCAACCTGCTAATTCACGGTCAATATCGCGGTAGTGTTGACGCCGTTTAGTGCCGCGGCAATTGTCGTGGTTCCGGAACTGGCGCTAGTGGCTATTCCGAATGCATCTATCACCGCCGCGTTTACGTTCGACGAGTTCCAAGCTACCTGCGTGGAAAGGTCCATGGTGCTTCCATCGGAGAAGGTTCCCGCGGCAACAAACTTCTGGCTGTTGCCGAGAGAAATATTGGGGCTGGCCGGCGTGATGGCAAGCGTTTGTAACGTAACGTTCGTGACCGTCAGAGCCGCCGTACCGACCTGTCCGCTGAACAGCGCCGAAATTGTGGACGTGCCAGGTGCGACTCCCATGGCCATACCTTTCATGCCTGACACATTACTCACGGTTGCAACAGAAGCGTTTGAAGAAGTCCATGCGACCACCAGCGTCAAATCAACCTGCTGGCCGTCAGCGAACGTGCCGATTGCGGTGAATCCTGCCGCTATTTGCTGTGGCAGGTTCGAAGTTGATGGGGTTACTGCGATAGAGGTCAAAGCGTACGAATCTACGACCACATTAGAAGTTGCGGAGATTCCTCCCAGAGAAGCTGTAATGGTGGTAATCCCGGCCGATTGTCCTGTCGCCTGACCGTATGTAGTAACCGTCGCGACAGAAGCTGACGAGGTGCTCCAGGTCGCTGCGGTGTTCAGGTTTTGGGAAGTGCCATCGCTAAAGGTTCCAATAGCCTTGTACTGAAGAGTAGCTGCCGGACCCAAGACCGCGGTCGCGGGAGTCAGTGCGATGCTCACGAGACTCGCTCCAGTAATATTCAATTGCGCGGTGCCCGTGACCGAAGTGCCAAACGTGGGTGTGGCGCTGATCGTGACATTTCCTCCGGCAATCGCCGTTGCGATTCCATGAGTCCCCGAGGCATTACTGATTGCCGCAACCGTCATATCGGTTGATGCCCACGTGACGTTGGTCGTAATTACCTGCGTGCTCGAATCGCTGAATAGCCCCGTGGCCAAGAATGGAACTTGAGTACCGGCGGCGATTGAAGAAATCGAAGGCGTTATGGATATTGATACGAGGGTTGCGTTGGTAACCGTGAGGTTGACCGAAATACTCTGCCCCCCCAGTGTCGCCGTCATCGTGGTCTGGCCTGGGCTTACGCTTTGCACGCGTCCGCCCGACACGACCGTCGCAAAAGCCGGAACAGATGAGGTCCAGGTTGCCGAATAGCTGACGTCTCGCGTGCTGCCGTCGTTAAACGTTCCGATTGCATTCAATTTTCCGGTCGTGCCGTTAGCAATCGCGGCGTCACCGCCTTGAATCGCAATCGACATGATATTGGCGGCACTCACCGTAACCGAGGTGGTGCTTCCGCTCACCGCACCCGAGGTTGCGATAATTGTCACTGTCCCGGTACTGCGGGCGGTCGCCGCACCGCTCACGGTGATTGATACCAACGCGGGTTGCGAAGATGTCCAGGTCACCGTGTTCGTGATGTCCTGGGAAGTGCCGTCGTTAAACGCTCCGACTGCAGTGAACTGCTGAGCTACTCCGAGTGGAATCGTGCTGGTTGCCGGCGTCACAGTAATAGACGTGAGCGTTCCATGGCTGACGGTGAGGGTGGTTGAGGCAGAAATGCTGCCAGAAGAAGCTGTGATCGTTGAAGGGCCGGCCGCCAGCGCATGAGCTAGACCACTGGTTGGCCCGGAGCTGCCGATGGTCGCTTTGGTTGAATCGGAAGAACTCCAGTTGACCGTACCGGTTATATCCTTTGTGCTACCGTCCGTAAAAGTTCCCATCGCTTTGAATTGTTGAGCCGTACCGGGAGCAATCGTTGGAAAAGCAGGGGTAACGATTATGGAGACTAGAGACACCGTGATCGTAAGAGGTGCTGTACCGGTGATCGATCCCGAGGTCGCCGTGATGATCGCGGGACCATTCAATACCGCGCTGACCAGGCCGCTGCTGGAAATTGATGCGAGGGCACTATTAGAGACGCCCCAGGTGACTGAGCTACTAAGATTTTGGGAGCTGCCGTCGCTGTAACTTCCGGTCGCGGTAAATTGATCTGTGAACCCAACCCCAACCGATGCGCTGGCCGGGCTAACTAATATCGAAACTAACAGTGGCGAGGTTACGGATAAAGAATTAGTTCCGGTCAGGCTCCCCAGGGTAGCCGTAACCACTGTGGCACCGCTCGTCTTTCCTGTGAGGAGTCCACTGTTCGAAATAGATGCAACTGCGGGTTTAGAAACAGTCCAGGCAACGGAGTTACTAAGATCTCGGGTGCTGCCATCGCTATACTTCCCGGTCGCGGTGACTTGATCGGTAAGGCCTGCTGTTACCGATGGGGTTGCAAGACTGATGGCCATCGAAGTCAAAGTGGCTGAGGCTACCGTTGCGGCGAGGCTTCCCGATAAGTTGGATTGAGTCGCAACTATGTTGACTGCTCCTGGGGCGACGCCCTTAGCCATTCCGCCGGGTGTAATCGTCGCGACACTTGTATTCGACGAACTCCACATGGCGGTGCTGGTTAAATCCTTCGTGGTGCCGTCGCTATAAGAGCCGCTGGCGGTGAATTGCTGACTCACTCCAGTGGGAAAAGACTTGTTGGTGGCAACCACCTGGACTGATTGAAGGACAACACTGGCATGGGATCCGCCGCTGCCGGCATTGTTGCTGGAAATACCCCCTCCGCCACACGCGGTCATGATTCCCAGGAAAACCAACGAAAAACATCGCAGAAACTTTGCCATAGAACTTTGTCCTCGTATCGAAGTCGAATTAAAGAATCTCTCTAAAGGCGCCCTGTCACTAATCGGGTAACATTTGACAGTTACGCTAACGCTTCCACAGGTTGAAGCCTTCGGAGCATGCCATCCATCAAGCAATGCGATTACCAAC
This sequence comes from Acidobacteriaceae bacterium, assembly GCA_003169715.1. Lineage (GTDB taxonomy): Bacteria > Acidobacteriota > Terriglobia > Terriglobales > Acidobacteriaceae > PALSA-188. Next base: position 3,680 of record PNAR01000119.1, read on the forward strand.
AGCAAGGTCTTTTAGATTGAGAGACGTGGACAACTCATCTGGCGCGTGGACGTGAGGGCCGCTGGGAAGCGGTGGAAATAGTTTTCCCTAGAGAGAAGAAAGACGGAGCCTTCCGAGCCTGTCGGGTAACGTTACGAAGGTACTCCGCCGCCTTGCGTTGTGTCTGCGAAAATATTCAATCGTTGGTTTCACCAACGATTAGAGAATTTTATTGGCTTCGTCCTGCCGATATAAGATTGACAGCAATCGCGGCGATTTCTGAATGCATGGAGGCGCCAACACGGAAGAGGAGTCGGCTAAAGTCACAAGACATGTTCAAATGCGCGCGGTTTCATGCTAATGAGCGCCACCATGCCGGAGAACAATCCACAGAACTGTAAAGAACGTGGATTGACGTGGATGGCGGTTTGACATGCCTTCCGATTCGTAACAAGAATTCTCAGATCAATTCCCGCTCGGCGACTCGGTCCTGAACTGCTGTGATCGCAAATCGAGGTTTCATGTCTGATTTATACGTGCTAGGCGCAAGACAGCGACAGTTATTCCTGAAGGCCGGGGAAGAGTGGAACCTCTATGAGGCTGCACTCATTTTGCGACTTGATACCGAGAGTGGGGCCGTAGAGACTTGCGTGGAGTACAAGAGCCCTCCTGAGGCGCGTGCCAGCGAACATTCCTCTAATATATTCAAGGCCGGAACTCTTGTCGGCGATACGCTTTACACATGCACCTCTACAGAAGTGCTAATTTTCAAGTTGCCCGACTTCGAACAAATCGGCTATATTTCTTTGCCGTTATTTAACGATCTTCACCACGTTACTCCCTCCTCAGACGGAAATCTGCTGATTGTCTCCACGGGATTGGATATGGTCCTTAAGGTCAGTCTTGGAGGCAAGGTTTTGGCTTGTTGGAGCGTGCTGGATGAAGATCCGTGGTTGCGCTTTTCGCGAACCGTGGACTATCGCAAGGTAGAGAGTACAAAACCTCACAAGTCACATCCAAACTATGTTTTCGAGTTGGACGGGGATATCTGGGTCACGCGCTTCCGTCAACGGGACGCGGTAACAGTTGGCGGGCCGGCAAAACGTATCCATATAGACGTTCAAACGCCGCATGACGGGCTGGTTCGCGGTGACCGCATTTACTTTACTACCGTTGACGGCCAAGTCGTGATCGCCAATCGTCAGACCTTGAAAGTCGCCGACATTATCGATCTTAAAGAGATCAATGGCCACAATTCATTGCTGGGCTGGTGTAGAGGGATACTATTAATGGAGGATCAAAGAGTTTGGGTAGGGTTTTCGCGGGTCCGCAAGACTAGTTTTACGGAGAATGTTCTCTGGGCAAAGAACATTTTTCGGGATGGAATGGACGAGCGTCCCACCCACATCGCCTTGTACGACATTCCGAAAAAAACTTGTTTGCAGGAATTTGCTCTGGAACCCTATGGCATGAATATCGTCTTTAGCATTTTCGAAGCAAAACCTTAAATCCGGACCCTGGACGTCCGAACCGCAGCTGCTCGTCCGAGCTAGTCTGCGCCTGAATAGGATCAGGGCGGCGAAATGACAGCGAGCAATTCGCGCTGCGAAGATCTCCACGATCCCACTTTTGCGATTAAAAAAAACTATGGTGGCAAGACAAGAGATTGGTAACGCGGATTGAATAAGCAAGAAACTATACCCGAGAATTCTGACAGCGCTGCGGCGGAAGCAGCCCAAGCCGCCACTTCTCCGGCGAGGCCGACCGGCTCTCTGGCAGGCAATCTGGCATGGAGAGCGGTCACCGACTGGGGCGCCCAAATCGTATCGTGGGCTTCGTTACTAGTAATCGTCAGAATTCTCGCTCCCTCCGATTTTGGATTAGTGGCGATGTCGGCCGCCTTTTACTCGTTCTTGCGTTTAGCGGGCGAATTCGGCATCCCGGTCACGATTGTGACAATGCGGGATCTGACCGAGGACGAGATTGCACAACTGCATTCCGTGGCTGTGTCTCTCGGCGTAACGGCATTCCTCATCGCGGCGGCGTGCGCGTGGCCCGTGGCGATCTTCTTCAAGACTCCCCGCTTGGTACCGGTCATAGTCGTAAGTTGTCTGTCGCTCATTCCTCTCGCACTTCGCAGCGTGCCAGAGGGCGTTATGGGCAAGGAACTGCGGTTCAAGCAACTTTCCTGGTTCAATGCGATCCGCGATGTAGTCGCCGCCATTGCGACCGTCGCACTCGCGCTCTTGGGCTATGGCTACTGGGCTTTAGTCGCGGGGAATTTGCTGGCGGTTACGGTACGAAGCGGTTTGATTCTAGCGGTGTGCCCACAGCGCTTCGCATGGCCAAATTTTGCCGCTGTGAAAAGGCCTCTTCTTTTCAGCCGGCACGTTCTAATTTATGTTTTTGCATGGTCTTCTTACAGCGCATTGGATAATGTGACGGTAGGGAGAGTGCTGGGGTCCGCTTCGTTGGGGTTTTACGGCATGGCCTGGGTACTGGCCAATATGCCGCTCGAAAAAGTGGTTTCGGTTGTGACCACGGTGATTCCCAGTTATCTGGCAAAAGTGCAAAAAGACCCCGTCGCCCTGCGCCGTTATTTACGCACCTTGACAGAAGCCTTGGCTTTGGCGACTTTCCCGGCGACGATCGGAGTGGCCTTGGTCGCCCGTGAACTAGTTTTCTTCGCGCTTGGCCGCAAGTGGGAGCCCATGATTGTTCCGCTTGAAATTCTTTGCATGTATACCGCTTTCCGGTCTGTGGAGGCGCTTTTGCCGAAGCTGCTCACCGCGGTGGGCAACGCCCGCTTCGTGATGCGGGTGGAGTTATCCGCTTTAGTGATTATGCCGATCTCCTTTTACTTTGGTAGTCATTGGGGAATCGCCGGAGTCGCCTTTGCCTGGCTGGCGTATCCGCTGGTGACGGCTCCTCTTTATTGGAAGACGCTCAAGACCATTGAGATGAGCGCTAGGGAATACTTTGGCGCTGTGCGTCCCGGGCTGGATGGTGCCATCGCCATGGCCCTCGGAGTGGGATTGTTGAAGTTCGAACTGCCCACGAGTGAGCCCCTATTGTTCCGGTTGATCATTGAAATCGTAACCGGTGCGGCTATTTATCTGGGTACGGTGCTGCTACTTCATTGGGAATGTGTTTTGAGCTTTCTACAGATCGTGAAAAGGATGCGAGGTTCAACGCGTCCTTCCGTCCCCTCCGCGGGTTCACTGTGACTTGAAACCAGAACAATCCAAGAACATCGTTAAGTCATTCACCACAGAGGCACAGAGCCTCGGAGAAATCAAGATCTTAGAAATCGTTTTGTGCGCTGGGCGCCTTATCAATCTGATTGTTCTACACGGCATGGTTTTCTCTGTGACTGTGTGCCCCGGTGGTGAAAATGGCGCGTTCTATCCTCTTTCCCAGAATGTTCCGCTCAAATATTTGTCGCCCACTCATAAGATTCTGGCTGCTGCCATCGCTATCCTCCAATCGCGGCAATCCCCGGGGAATGTCTTCGCGAGTAACCTTACCGAAGTAATCGAGCGGGAACAGAGTGCGCTAAAGAAACTTCCTTGGCAAATATTACGAACGATCAGAGAAAATGTGTTGTTTCTATTTCCTCAATGTAAGATTGATGACGTCGGCTTGATTTGGGCAGAGATGAGCGTTGGACATAAATTTCCGAAAAATGAGATCAGGATTGGTCACCAAAGACAGTAGCTCGGCATTGAGCGCCAGTCCGATTTTCGATCAGCCTCCCAGCGCAATGAAAGTACGCTGGGGTGCTGCATTTTTTTGGTTAAGCGCCTTCTATCTGGTGTACTGTGCGCGGCCCGAAGATTGGATACCTGGTCTAAAATTTGCTCCGCTAGCCAAGCTCACCGCTATCCCAGCTTTGATATTGCTATTCTCGACAAAAACTGGAAGAAAATTTCGAGATCGGCCTAAAGAAACCAACTATTTATTTGCGCTGATCGCTATTTTGCTTGTTTCCGGAGTGTTCTCTCCAGTGTGGAAAGGGGGCGCCCTCTTCCACACCATTGATTTTTCCAAGGTCCTCGTAGTTTGGGTGCTGACATTCCTGGTAGTAATGGATTTTCCAAGATTGCGGCGCATAATTTTCATACAAGCTGGCTCCGTCGCAGTGATTGCAGTGGCCTCGATCGCAAAGAGTCAGGGTCACCCCCGGCTTGAGGGTGTATTGGGAGGAATCTATTCCAACCCAAATGATCTTGCGTTTGCCATTGTGCTCTCGCTTCCCTTCTGTCTCGCCTTCCTTCTTAACGCGAAAAGCGGATTCAGGAAGATGTCATGGGCGTTTGCGATGCTCGCGATGTGTTCGGCATTGTTTCTCACGGCGTCCCGTGCAGGTTTCATTGATTTGGTCATCTCGGGGTCGGTGTGCTTATGGCACTTCGGCGTTAAGGGCCGTCGCCCCCATCTGATTGTGATTGCAGTAGTACTTGGAACGCTCATTATGTTAATGGGCGGAAGACAGCTCAAGGATCGATTCGCAGCGATTGCTGGAGGAGATCTGGATACAACGACGGAAACGAAAGCAGAAAGTTCTTTCGAAGCACGCAAATATCTGATGCTGCGGTCGTTGGAGATAATTGGGCGTTATCCTTTATTGGGAACCGGGGTCAATAATTTCGTCGTTGTCTCTGGAGACTGGCATGAAGTGCACATGACCTATCTCCAGGTGGCTGTTGAAGGCGGCATCCCTGCTCTTGTTATTTACCTCATGTTCTTTGCCCGCGGGTTCTCCAATCTGAGACGATTAAGGCGAAGACGTGACCTGGATGCTGAAATTACTTTGTTTGTTGGAGCGTTACATAGTTCGCTGATTGGGTTTGCAGTGGGTGCGCTTTTTGCGCCGGAAGCATACCAATTTTTCCCCTATTTTGCAGTTGCCTATACTTCGGTTCTTTTGGCCATTGTTAAGGAAAGAGATCGCATTCCCGCTAGCTCGGCCGGCTTTTCAAGTAATACGGATCGCTCTTTGAGGACATATGCTATTGAACCAAGATCAGGCTCGCTTGCCCCGCAGCACTAACCTGGCGGAAATCTTATGTCTCCCGAGTGTGCCCGACAAAGCAATTGCCGAACAGTCATCTTCGACTTATGCATTGCTAGTTGTCAGTCGGCGGAAATCCGCAAGAGGCAGTGAAAGGTTAGCGCATGTGTGGAATCGCCGGAATCGTTGATCAGCGCGCGGATGCCAGGGTTGACGAAGCGACCATCCACACAATGTGCCAGGCCATTGTGCACCGTGGTCCTGACGACGAAGGAATATTCGTCAAAGGCTGCTCCGGTCTTGGTATGCGGCGGCTCAGCGTAATTGATTTGTCAGGCGGTCACCAGCCTGTTTTCAATGAGGACCGAACGGTCTGGGTGGTGTTTAACGGAGAGATTTATAACTTTCCGCAACTTCGCCGCAAGCTTGAAGGTCACGGTCATCGCTTTTACACAAACAGCGATACTGAGGTTATCGTTCATCTTTACGAGGACCATGGCGCAGACTGTGTTCAAAAGCTTCGAGGCATGTTCGCATTTGCCCTCTACGACGAGACGCGGCGCCGGCTTCTTATTGCGCGCGACCGTCTGGGAAAGAAGCCGGTTCATTATGCTCTGGTAAACAAGCGGCTTCTATTTGGATCTGAAATTAAGGCGATTCTGGCCGTCGCCCCCGAACTGGCGGAGGTCAATCCCGACGCACTACTTCAGTATTTTTATTTCGGTTACATCCCCGATCCGGTCACCGCCTTTGCCCGGATCCAGAAGCTGCCGCCGGGCTGTCTGCTCGAATTCGAAAATGGCGATCTTGAAATTCGGAAGTATTGGGACTTGCCGCAGTATGGCACTCACTCACCGGCGACTGAAGAGGAATGCTTACAACAAGTTGAGCATCGCCTTGAGGAAGCAGTACGCATTCGGCTGATCGCAGACGTTCCTCTTGGAGCCATGCTGAGCGGCGGAACGGACTCCTCCACTGTAGTTGCGCTCATGGCCCGGAACAGTTCTGCGCCGGTTAAGACATTCGCAATCGGCTTTCGGCAAGCCGACTTCAATGAGGCGCCCTTCGCCCGAATGGTGGCAGAAAAGTTTGGCACTGATCATCGCGAGTTGATTTTGGAGCCCAATGTAATCGAAACAGTGGAAACACTTACGCAATCTCTCGAAGAGCCATTTGGGGACTCCTCCATGCTGCCCACATATTACATTTCCTGTCTGGCCCGGAAGCACGTCACGGTTGCACTTTCGGGCGATGGAGGTGATGAGGCTTTTGCCGGATACGAACGCTATCGTATCCACCTCCAGGAGCAATCCTATGGCTGGATTCCGCCATGGGCGGGCCGCTGGTATCGCGAGCAGGTTCATTCACGAATTCCTCGTGATGTCCCCGGCCGGAGCCTGGCCTATAGCATTTCGCTTCCCTGGCAAGACCGATACACTGAGGGAGTTTCATTTCAGCCTTTTCAAAGACAACTAGAGCTTCTTTCGGACGACTTCGTTGGTCAATCAGAGCCGCTGAAGATGTTTCGAGCTTTTCTGGATAACGCTCCCGCCACCGATCCCCTTAGCCGCGTCTTATACCTCGATAGCAAGACCTATCTGCCAGGCGATATTCTCACCAAAGTGGATCGAATGAGCATGTTGACCTCTCTTGAGGTCAGAGTCCCAATGTTGGATCACATCTTTCTAGAGTGGGTGACCGGACTGGCTCCAAAATGGAAAATGAAAGGTAGAAACCAAAAGTACATTCTCAAGAAGTTAGCGGAACGCGTGGGAGTACCGCGAGAGGTTCTTTATCGGCGCAAGCAGGGTTTCGCCTTGCCGCTCGTCCATTGGACCCGGCATGAACTGAAGGATCTGATACTCACGGTGATGCTCGAACCCCGTACTCTACAGCGCGGATATTTCAACCCGCAAGGTGTGCGCCGTCTGCTGGACGAGCACTTCACGGAACGCCGCGATCACTCTGGCCGAATCTGGCGCCTGCTCATGTTTGAATTATGGCATCGGAACTTCCTCGAAGCCTTTCAGGCCTCAACTCTTCAAATGCCCGAGCAGGTTCTTAGTGTCCAGGAACGCTCAGAGTAATGACGGAACCAAGACGGGGCGAAGCTAATTTGGAAGAGTCCCGCCCACTCTCAGTTCGCGCGGAACCGGATGCGGGCGAACCGGCTGGCCTTCGTACACGGCCGAGCGTCTTTCTGATGACGAACAGTTTTCAGACGGGCGGCAGCGAGCGTCAGTTCGCCGCCCTCGCTCAATCTCTCGATCAAAATGTGTTCAATGTGAATGTTGGATGCATTCAAAGGGTAGGCGCCTTCCTGAAAGAACTGGGGGAAGTGCCCGAGTTTCGATTAGGCGGCAGCGTTTATGGTTTGCAGTCGATCCGCACGCGGTTTAGGCTCTCTCGCCATTTGCAAGGCTTAAATATTGCCGTGGCTCACGCTTTCGACTTCTATACCAACCTCACCCTGATTCCAGCTGCGCGGATGGCCGGAGTGCCGATCGTCATTGGAAGCCAGCGTCAACTCGGCGACTTGCTCACGCCGATTCAGTCATTCGCACAAATCGCAATGTTTCGGTGGTGCGACGCGGTGGTTTGTAATTCCCGCGCCGCGGCAGAGATATTAATAAAACGAGGCCTCCGAGAAAGCCGCTTAGTCGTAATTGGCAACGGCCTGCCGAATTCCTGTTTCGCTGAAACCGAAGCAGCCCTCCCGAGAGCGCCGGGGATTTTGCGCGTTGGCATGATCGCCCGGATGAATAGCAGGGCGAAAAATCATCGTGATTTTCTTTGCGCCGCAGCCAAAATTCACCAGCTGCTTCCAGACGTTGAATTTGTTCTAGCGGGCGATGGGCCGCTGCGGAAAGAGCTTGAACGCGAAACGTCAGAATTGGGCATTGGCGACCGCACCATCTTCCTCGGAGATCGCCGCGACATTCCCGCTGTGCTCGCTTCGCTGGACGTTTCGGTAATGCCTTCTTCATCCGAAAGTCTTTCCAATGTGATTATTGAGTCCATGGCTGCTGGTGTCCCAGTCGTCGCCAGCCGCGTCGGGGGGAATCCGGAACTAATCACTGAGGACCGCGGGATTTTAGTCGAGATGGGCGACGAAGACATTTTAGCGAATGCGATTGAACGACTGCTTCGAGACGGCTCACTACGAAGTCGGCTGGGACTGAACGCTAGACAATTCGCCCGGGCGAACTTCACCATTGACCAAATGAGAAAGCGGCACGAGGAACTCTATACCGAATTGTTGGAGAAGAAGACTTCGCGACCTGGAAAACGTAACTTCGCTCCGGTCCAACGCAACCTCGACAGGTCTCGACTCCGCGTCAGCATCGTTGCCGCATCGTTACGTTACGTAGGCGGGCAGTCGGTCCAGGCGGACTTACTACTGCAAAATTGGCGGGACGATCCTGAAGTTGAAGCCACACTCATTCCAATTGACCCGCTGCTTCCGCGCGGGCTTAAATGGGTGAACCGTATTCCACTACTGCGCACTTTTGTACGCGAGCCTTTATACGTGCTGGAACTTTGGCGAGGATTGAAATATTCCGACGTGTCGCATATTTTCTCGGCCTCCTATTGGTCATTCCTCGTAGCCCCAGCCCCGGCTCTCCTAATGGCGCGGTTATTGGGCAAAAAGACGGTGATTCACTATCACAGCGGAGAAGCCAGGGACCATCTTCGCCGTTTTCGAAGCGCCGCGCGGATTCTGAAAAAGGCTGATGCCCTCGTCGTTCCGTCTGAATATCTCGTCAATGTATTTCGGGAATTCGGGCTCGCCGCGAAAATAGTTCCCAATGTTGTGGACGTCTCGCAGTTCTCATTCCGTCTTCGAAACCCTCTTCGTCCACATCTTGTATGCACAAGGGGTTTCCATCCTTACTACGGAATTGATGTGGTTGTGCGCGCATTCGCTGAGGTGCAGCGGGCTTTGCCAGAATCGCGGCTGGACCTGGTGGGCAGTGGACCTTTGGAGGCAGAGATTCGAGACCTCGTAAAAAAGTTAAATATCCCAGGCATTCATTTTGCCGGCGTCGCTTCCCGAGACCAGATTGGCGGTTATTACGATCGCGCCGATATTTTCATCAATGCATCCCGTTTGGACAATATGCCAGTTTCAATTCTGGAAGCGTTCGCAGCTGGAACTCCCGTCATCAGCACATCTCCAGAAGGGATGAAATATCTGGTCGATCATGAGCGTACCGGATTACTTTCAGAACCTGATGATTCCGCCACTTTAGCGCAAAACGTTATTCGGGTGTTAGGAGACGCGGAACTGGCGTCACGCCTCGCACTCAATGCGCAGGAGGAACTGCGTCGCTATTCGTGGGGGATTGTCCGGAAGCAATGGCTGAATGTGTACGACTCGCTTACCTCCAACCCATATCCTGACGTTCGATTGCGGTAGTTCGCTGCCGTCCACCCATGTGAGAAGCGGACTGCGAATTGGACACTGGGACTTAGTTGTGGGTAAATCTATATACTTCAGTCAGAGTCGAATGCGCCCGGCTTCAAGTGACTGCAGGACGCCTAAATATGAATTCTGTGATGCTTGGCGCCAGGCCAGAACGCTAAATTTAAATCCTTGAAATCACCGATTTTCATTGTGGGCTGTCCTCGGTCCGGCACAAGCTTTCTCTATCATTTGCTGCTTTCGGCTGGCGGCTTCGCCGAGTTTCGTACTCAGATGAACGCCTTCGACGTTCTTGAACCTATCTACGGCGATCTTAAGCGGATTAAGAATCGCAAGAGAATGATGCACGACTGGCTTCAGAGCAAAGCTTTCCAAGTTTCGGGGCTGGACCGGCAGACGATTGAAGCCAAGGTACTCGCCGGCTGCAAAAGCGCAAGCGACTTTCTGCGAATCGTTATGAAGGAAATCGCTCGCAGGCAGGGAGTTGATCGTTGGATTGATTCGACCCCAACCAATGTGCCCCACATGCTTCAAATCCAGCGGGACTTTCCAGACGCTTTATTTGTCCACATTATCCGCGATGGCCGAGATGTTGCCCTCTCGCTCGATAAGCGGCAATGGAGCCGGCCTCTTCCCTGGGACAAAGATAACGGGTTACTTGCTGCGGGACTCTATTGGAAATGGATCGTGCGCAAAGCCAGGAAATACGGGACAAAGCTCGGCTCAAACTACATGGAAGTTCGTTACGAAGACCTGGTAGAGAATCCCGAAGAAGCTCTTGCGCGGGTGGGGAAGTTTCTCCAGCATGATCTCGCTTACGGTCGCATCCAGCAGGCAAGCATAGGCTCGGTTAAGAACCCTCTCACTTCGTTCAACGAAGATCTGCGCGACGGAACATTTTCGCCAGTGGGGAGATGGAAAGTAAAGTTTTCTCCGCAGCAGTTGGCTTGGTTTGAGGCCCTTGTCGGCGATTACCTTCAGGAACTCGGCTACTCTTTGGGGGGCACGACCCTATTCAATCGCGCGACCGCAGTGCGAAGGAAGCGGATTGTGTACAACGCCTTCTACGAATTCAAGCAGTGGGCCAAAATCAACACTCCGCTGTCGCGCTGGATGGTGGACTACTCAGAGATTCTGATCGACAAATAGCGGGACGAGTCCGCTTAGATTACTCCGGCAGTGGCTTTTTCAATACCCTCCATATCAGCGCCGATAGCCCTTCCATCGGTTCCTTTCGCCAGTGCGGGCGAAGATCGAGTGCAGGTGTTACCGTCACCCTTATTCTGGCAAAGGCTATAGTCTCCGTCCCGTCCGCCATTAAAATTACGAAATCCGGCGCCTTCGGGATTCTTGACGAGAATGTTGTCCCGCGGCCAACTGCCCGATCCGCCGATAATCAGATTGCCGCGGAATGTGGCGTTCGCGAAACAGTCGTTCAACACGGCGGAGGGTGCATCGCCGGGTTTGGCACAATTTTCAGGTCCTCCACCAGCGCTGGCAATCTGCCTCTCGCCAGCGGCAAAAATGCTGTTCGAAATTTGAAAGTCCTCGATCTTAGCGCCTAAGTTGGTAATAGTAAAAATAGCCCGCTGTGGAAAGGCGGTGACATGGTCAATATGTACGCTCTTGAGGGGAGGCGCTTCTGACATTATTAGTGCGAAGTTGCCGAAGCCTGCGAGACCCTTACCTTCAATATTGTCCACCAGAACGTCATGGATGCTGTAGCGTTCCCCGCCAGACGAAGGTGTGATTTGCTTTTTAAGTAAATCGGCGATGTTAAATGCGCTTGCGACGTGGCGAATCACGCTGTAGCGGATGGTAACGTCGGTTACACGGCACTCTGGGCACTTGCCCCCCTGGTTGGCAGGAGTAAGAACGATTGAAAAGCCAGCTTGCGAGAAACCGCCCCAGCAGTTTTCGAGTACGTTCGCCTCGAAAAGAACTCGCTGCGCATTTTTCAATTCGAAATGGTTCTTAACGATAAATGGAGTGCCTGTGTAGGCAGCCACGAATCCGGGTTCCCCGGACTTCCAAGTCATCGGCCTGAACAAGTGATTGCGGCGAATTTCGATATCGGCTGGCGTTGCCGTGCCGGGTGCGCCGCCAAACAGGATGCACTCGCCCGAGGCTTCGAGAAAATTATTAACTATCTTATAGGGACCGCCCGGGGCGTCCCCTCCGCCTCCATTGATGGCTTGCGCGTCCGTGCAGGAACCCTTCATTGCTATGCAATGGAAGTCGCTGAAGTAAGAGTCAACGATAGCGACGTAAGTAGTGCCGGTAAGATGAATGCCGCCCTTAGTTTCATCCTGCGCGGTGCCGTGCAGCCAGAGGCGGTCGAACACGAGATGATCGGCCGTGCTGTCCGGTTTGTCGGGCTGGACCAGGTTCCGCATGTGGAGTTCAGGCTTGGCGCGCGTCACTTCCAGGCCAATGAAGCGATAGTGGTTCGCTCCGGGCAAAAAAAGGATCGGTCCAGAATTTCCGTTGGCATCGAATACGATTCTCGCCATCACATTCTTCACTGCGCCGCAATGAAATTCAGGCCTGCCCGGCAGAGATGCCACCCCCGCATAACAGGGCAGAGCGCGAGAACCTTCTTGTGGCAAGGCCTCGTCCGATGCGCTGCTTCGAACAATGATCCAGTGGGAGTCGTCGCATGGCTTATCGGGAAACCGAAACAATCCGCTGAAGGTTGCTCCAGCCTGCAATGTTAGGGTGTCTCCGCATTTCGCTTCATTGATCGCGTCCTGGAGATTTTCATTTTCTCGAACCAGGCGGAGATGCCCAGGCGCCGGCGTGTCGCTCAAATTGCTGCGGACATAAACACGAGGGAGTTCGGCAGGCCCATCAAAGCGGGGCGAAGTAGTTCCTTGGGAGGTAGACAGCGGATTTGCAGGATGTAACTCGCCCGCCCATCCAAAAATAAGGAGAAGGGCAACAAAGACTCCACACCGCCCAAAGTTCATAGCTTCCTCTCTCTCGGATCCCATTAAGCAGGCCGCTCAAGCAGTTCCGCAAGCCGATTGAGCGTGGGCGCTGAGTCTCGAAGGATAAGCGGGATCATAGCACGCGACAGTGACATAACCCATGGGTTGCCACTTCCGAGAACTTCCGAGAACTTCCGAAAGAATTCGGGTCTGGCGCTAGTTCAGTAAACGCCTGACAGCGCTGCTTCCAGGGCCTCGATATCGGCCCCGGGATTCGTGCCATCCGTAGCTTGGCCCCAATATGGACTTGAGGGTAGGAGAGCGTAGTCATGATTTAAGTAGTTCAGGAAATCAACCGCCTGAAAATCTACTGGGAAATGGTTCCCAGTTGGCCACTTTGACAGCGCATAAGGCGAGGCGATGATGACGTTGGAGGTGAATGTATAAGTACTAAAGCATGTAGCGATGCTTGTCATTGGCACATCGGAACTTGCGCAATTCGCCGAACCACCACCGGCCGACCACACAGGATATTTGCCTGCTCCCACAACGTTGTTCGTAAAGATTAAATTTGACATCTGGGGTTTTGAAGCAAGATCGAGCAGTGTAAGGAAATGAATTTCCGGGAAGCCCGTAATGTGATTAATCGTGACATTGTTTAAGGCATTTCTAGACCATCCGTTCATAATTTTCACTAATGTGCCCGGGCCGTTGTATTGAGTGGTTACATCATCCATCACTACATCGTGAATGCTAAATCGTCCCCCGGCCAGAGCGCGAACGCCTGAACCTGTAAGGACCGTGGCGATATTAACTCCACCTCCGACATGGCTGATCGTGTTGTATCGAATCGTAACATCCGTCACCTGGCAGATTGGGCATCTGTTGATAGTACTGTTTGGATCTGTATATCCCTTCGGTGTCAGCGTGATAGAAAATCCGACCTGACTGAACCCTCCCCATGCGTTCTCGAGGATGTTGCCCTCAAGCAGCACTCGTTGAGCATTCTTAAGTTCGAAATGATTCTTAACGATGAAGGGATTCCCAGCCGGTCCGCCTACAAATCCAGCCTGTCCCGCTTCCCAGATCATTGGCTTGAACAGGTGGTTTCGGCGAATCTCTATATCCGTGGGCGTGGTGGTGGAAGCGCCTCCGCCAAAAAGGATGCACTCACCAGCGGCCTCCAGAAAATTATTCATGATCTTATAAGGGCCTCCCGCGAGAGTGCTGCTCCCGCCGGCTATTGCCTGTGAATCAACGCACGTCCCACTCATTGACGTGCAATGGAAGTCGCTGAAGTAGGAATCCACAATAGCCGCCGTAGTGATTCCGCTAAGCAGGATTCCGCGCCGGGTCTCGTCGTGTGCCGTGCCATGAACCCAGACACGATCCAAGACAATGTGGTCAGCGCCAGCTTCCGCGTGTATCAAGTCAGCCGCAGGTCCGTTTCCGGGAATCCGAGTAATTTCCAGACCCACGAGACGGTAGTGGTTTGCGCCCGGAGCTAGAAACAGTGGTCCTGAAGCCCCGCGTTGAGCGAGAATGAGCCTCGCCATCACGTTTGCGGTCGAAATGCAATGAAAATCAGGACGCCCCGCTAACGACGCCAGTCCTGCATAACAAGGAGTTACTCTCACACCTTCCGGCGGCAGCGCGTTGTCTGGTGCGCTCGTGCGAATAATGATCCAATGTTGATCGTCGCAACCTTTGTCTGGCAGGGTGAAAGGACCGGCAAAGGATGAGCCAGCCTGAAGTTCAATGGTGTCCCCGCAACTTGCGTTGTCCAGTGCCAGTTGAAAGTTTCCTCCGATATTTACACGGATCGGGTGGCCTGGAGCGGGCGTGTCGGCAGATGTTGATTGGATATAAACCCTTGGCAACTCCGCAGGGCCATCGAACCCTGCGCGATTGGGTCCGCCGCCGAAAGCCGTCGTCGAACTCGACACTAAGAGAAATGCAAAGAAGAAGAGCACAACCCTCGACAAAGTAAGGTGCTTCAAACAGTTAACTGTTTGCGCACGACGCAAAGCGTCCGTCATTCGATGCACCCCAGATGCCTCATTAAACGGCACCTATTTTTAATCTGAAATGTACTTTCGCGGTATCAGCCGTGTTAACTAACCCCGTGGGTTACCTGTTGAGGCAGCTTTTAGCCGACGATTAAGGAGTCACTCCCCTGTCGAAACTCTAATCTTCCCCGCAGACAATCGTTAGGAACGAAGAACGCCTTCGGATTTCAAGCAGGACCATTCCCGTGAGTTTGAAATTCTTGCATATACTGTTAGAAGGCGTTAAAGATGAGGGCATGGCTCAACAAAACAAAATGAGTCACGAGGCCGAAGAAAAAAAAATGGTCCCGCGGAAAAATGCGCCAGTGTTTGTCCTTGGGTGCGTAAGATCGGGCACCAAACTGCTGTACCATACCTTGCTATCGTCGGGGAATTTCTGTGTTTATCGTACTGAAAGCAATGTGTTTAACCTTTTGGGATTCAAGTTCGGAAAGTTACAACACCGAAAAAACCGGCAGCGACTGCTGGACGTATGGCTGAAAAGCAAACTGTTCAGGCGATCAGAGCTGACCGTGGACGAGATCGCGCCTCAAATCCTGGAGAACTGCCGGAATGAGGGAGATTTTTTACGAATATTGATGGAGACCATCGCCCGCAAGCAGGGTGTTAGGAGGTGGGCCGACTCAACGCCTCAACATCTGCTGTACCTCCCGCTCATCAAAAAGCTTATTCCCGACGCACTCATTATTCACATCATTCGCGACGGCAGAGACGTGGCGGTTTCGTTGAGGAAGATCGGTTGGATTCGCCCCTTTGCGTGGGATCGAAACGGGAGCCTGCTGGTGTCTGGTTTGTTCTGGAAGTGGATGGTCCGGAAAGGCCGAAATCACGGCAGCAAAATGGGCTCGGACTATATGGAAGTTCACTATGAAGAACTTGTAAACAATCCCCGAGACACGTTGGCTGAGATTAGCATGTTCATTGGCGAAGACTTGGATTACGACCGCATCAGCAGTAAGGGTTTGGATTCAGTAAAGTCTCCCAACTCATCCTTCAAGTCGGATGAAAATCTTAAGGGTCTCAGCCCTGTGGGCCGGTGGAAGATTTTGCTTTCCGCTTCTGAGGTAAGTGAGTTGGAAACGGGAATCGGAGACTTACTCACTGATTTGAAATACCCCCTTGTTGATGTACCCCGAAAGACTGGGTCGGCCGTGCGATTGAAGAGTCTCGCGTATTTGGGGATTTTTAGTCTTAAGCTGTGGCTGAAGTCACATACTTTTTTAGGGCGAACTGCAAATGTTGGGCAAATGGAAGTGGACAATCAAGGGAATCCTTAGGGATTATTGCGCTTTCGCGCGCGGAGCTTTAGGCAAGGAAGAAAGACAAATTAGGCCAGGTTGGAACAAGCACGGCACGGCCCATGTCGCGGCTCCTCAATAAATCGCGTGAGGGTGTTATTTTTTCTTAGGTGGCTTTTTCTTTTCGCGTTTTGGCGCGTCTTTGTTTCCCATGCCCACAGTTTCCCATAAGATGCAAGACTTAGCCAGTCCCCTGGATTGGTCGTCTCTGCCAAAGGTCTAATTCTTATCGTTGGGGGTGGTGTTGCGTGGCACAATTGAAAATTGTGCCATCAAAAAAAGTTGGAACAGAATTTCAAGCTGCCTCAAAGAATGTGCGCGATGCACTGGCCCGCGTGGCAGATTCCGAAGTCCTTTCTTGAAAAGTACCCAGAAGTCCCCACTGCAAATATTTCGCTGCAGAATGCGGTTTTTTACTACGGCGATGGAACTGAAGCCTGAACTTCGTTGGAGTAGCCGCTCTCTAATACGGACTTTACTGCTGTGGTCACGTAGTAATAGGTCTGTCCGGCAACGACTGAGCGATCAGCAAAATCTGTGGTCGCATCAAGGGCCGGATTGATTTTGTCGTATGGGCCCCCTGATTGAGTGCTGCGATAAACGTTGTAGCCGCTTACGGAGACGACTGCATCCCACGAAAGACTTACTTGATGATGAGGGGGCGCGAGACTGCCAGACTGGCTGCCCGCGGGCGGAGCGGCGTAACTTGCAAGCGATCCGAATGTTCCGTCGCTATTGCCGGAAAGCATCGTAATGACTCCCTCCGCGCAATTGAAAGCCGGAAGACAAGAGTTGGCCACCGCAAGGTCGATACTGCCATAAATATTAAAGTTCGCAGAAACCACCGAAAATGGGTTTGTGCCGTCGGAGTTGTAGTTCGCAGCTGCTTGAAAGGTTCCGTCGCCGTTTCCTAACAGCACGCTCACGGTGCCCCCGTTTGAATTTCCGCCATTGCCGTACTCGTTAGTGACGGCGAGGTCGGCCCGCCCATCCGAATTGAAATCGGCAACCGCCAGCGAATAAGCATAGAGA
>PNAR01000259.1 GCA_003169715.1 Acidobacteriaceae bacterium
CGCGCACAGCCATAAAGTCTAGATGACACGAGCAGTGCGTTGACAGACTTTGCAAGATTTCTTGACGAGAATTGCAGCGGAACACATGATGACCCCAACTATGAAGACATTAATGTGCACTTTGGCAGCGATAGTAAGTGTGATACTAAGCAGCGCGGTGCTCGCCGGTAGCGCCAAAGAGCAGCAAGTAAGCGGCACGGTTGTGGAATGTGACGAGATTGTTCTGGTAATCGAAGACAGCAAAAAGGAACGACTCACGTTTAATCCCAAATTTTTGGGAAACCAGCGTTATCAACCGAAAGTAGGTGACAAGGTGACAGTGCATTGGGAGGTTGGTCGGCACGGGGCATGGTGGGCCAACAAGGTTGACAAGATCGAGAAGGGCTCGAACTGAAGAGACGGTGATCGGTCAGTTTGCAAATGATTCTCCGAAAACGCTCCGTGATGCGGATTCTTTGCCGGAACGGCTCCAGAAACGCTCTAGCAGACTGTTGAAAAACCTCGTCTTTTTCTGGGAAGCTAGATTATGAAGTGGGGCATGTTTGCACGTCGGATAAAACAAGAAGAGCAAAGCGAGTTCTGGGTGGTAGCAAGCCGATTGGCCAAGGCGACACCGAGCCGCTTCTATGAGTTGGTAGAGCGCACGCTCCAAGAGATGAAGTTCGCAGACCGGGTCTGGGAGCTATGTCGGCCCGCGTATGCCGAGGAAGCCAAAGGGGGACGGCCTGGAATCGACCCGGTGGTTTACTTGAAAATGTTGATGGTGGGTTTCTTTGAAGACCTGTGCAGTGAACGGGCCATTGCGGCGCGATGCGCCGACTCGCTCTCGGTGCGGGGCTTTCTCGGTTACGATCTATGCGAAGCCACTCCGGATCATTCCAGTCTGAGCGTCATCCGGCAACGGCTTGGAGTGGAGATTTACCAGCGCATTTTCGAACTAATCCTCGAAGCGCTGCATAGTCACGGCCTACTCAGAGGCAAACATTTGGGGATCGACAGCAGCGTTTTGGAAGCCAACGCCAGCCTGCGGAGTCTGACCCATCGCAACACCCAGGAGGACTACTGGGCCTATGTGCGGCGACTGGCCTCGGAGGCTGGAGTGGATGGGAGCGACCAGGAAGCAGTGCGCCGCTTTGACAAAAAACGCCCCGGACGCAAGACCAGTAATCAGGAGTGGGTCAATCCGCATGAACCCGAGGCGCGCATCGGCAAGACCAAGGATGGAGCCACCGACCTGATCTACAAGCCCGAACATGTGGTCGATCTGGAGACGGGCGCAATCGTGGCTGCGGAAGTGCGCGCGGGCGATGCCGCGGACACGGCGCAATGCGCCGAGCGCCTGGTGGAGGCAGGGGTGACTCTGGGGCAAGTCATGCCAGAAGTGGCAGCGGAGCGGCTGGTGCAAAGCGTGACGGCAGATAAAGGTTATTTCGCGTTGGCGCAAATCGGAGAGCTCCAAGGGCTGGGGATTCGCACCGTGGTGAGCGATCCACAGGCCGCACAACGTCGGCGCGACAAGCTTTCAAAAGAAGAGCGAGCGGTATTAAACCGGGCCCAACGGGCTGTGGGGAGCGAGTCGGGAAAAGAGCTCCTGCGCCGCCGCGGCCAGCACTTGGAGCGCAGCTTCGAGCACATCCTGGATGAGGGAGGGATGCGCCAGGCTACTTTACGCGGGCGGGAGAACTTGAACAAACGGCACAAACTGGCGGCGGCCTGTTACAACCTTTCGCAACTCTTGCGCCGGGTGCATGGCATCGGCACCGCGCGGCAATGGCTGGCGACGAACAAGAGCCAGTTGGAGATACTTTGCGCCTGCTTGAAGTATCTCCGGCGGGTCGTTGCCGCGCTCCAACGCAAAATCGCGGAACCGATTTTGCCGAATAAGCTTCTTGGCCTAATTTTTTCTCATCAGGATCACCAACTCAGTCGTGCCTGAAAACAGCCATTGTTCAACAGTCTGCTAGGGTGTTGAGGGCCGCAAACAAAGCTCGACATTCGTTAGGAACCCGTTCAAAAATCGATGCCGATTACGTCACCCGACGTTTCAACGCATCTTCGGCCCGGGCGAAGTGAGCCCATGGGGCCGAACCTTCGCTGGAAAGCCGCTTAACGCGATCTCCAGAACCAACTGGAGCCCGGAGTCAGCCGAAGGGAGGCCGCACTTCTCTGGATGCGCCTCCGTCGGATGGTTTCTAGTTTCCATCGGACTGGATTGCAACTCAACCAAGAATCCTGCGTCAACAAAATATGAAACCGAAAACAACCATAGTGCTTGTAACAAATTCCATTAACCGGTCGCCTTTGCGGCGTCGTTTTCTTCTCATCGCACTTACGTCCGCCTGCTTTGCGCTTTCGCCGAAGGTTCGAGCGGTTAGTCCACCACCGGATGGAGGCTATCCCAACGGAAACACCGCTGAGGGGGATAATGCGCTCTTCAGCCTCACCACCGGCGGCATCAACAACACGGCCAACGGTTTTGAGGCGCTCTTCAGCACCACCACCGGCCAAAACAACACGGCCACTGGTTTTGTTGCGCTTCTCAGCAACACAACCGGCAACAATAACACGGCCAACGGTTCTTCTACGCTCCAGAACAACACCACTGGCTCCCAAAACACGGCCACCGGTACAGCTGCGCTCTATCTAAACACAACCGGCTTCGACAACACGGCTACGGGGGATGGTGCGCTCATGAGCAACACAACCGGCAATTACAACACGGCCAACGGTTCTATTGCGCTTTTTTACAACACAACCGGCAACTACAACACGGCCAACGGTGTTTACGCGCTCGAAAATAACACAACCGGCAGCCAAAACACGGCCAACGGTTTTCAGGCGCTCTTTAACAGCACAAGCGGCGGCGCTAACGCAGCTAACGGTTTTAATGCGCTGTTTAGCAACACAACCGGCAACTCCAACACGGCCAACGGCACTAAAGCGCTCCTTGGCAACACAACCGGCAGCCAAAACACGGCCAACGGTTTTAACGCGCTGTTGCTCAACAAAACTGGCAATGGCAATACGGCGGAAGGCGCTGGGGCGCTCGAAAACAACAAGGGCTCATACAACATTGCATTGGGCTTTAATGCCGGTGGGAATCTCACCACCGGCAGTGACAATATTGATATCTTTTCGCAAGGCGTGGCGGGCGAGACCAATACAATCCGCATCGGAGCGGCCACGAGCCAGACTGCCACCTATATCGCTGGCATCAGCGGGGTAACGGTGCCCGGAGGCGTAGGGGTAATTGTCGATAGCAATGGTCACCTCGGCACGGTTGTTTCCTCGCAGCGTTTCAAGGACGAGATCAAGCCGATGGATGCGGCGAGTGAAGCGATTCTCGCGCTCAAACCCGTGACCTTCCACTACAAGCACGAGCTTGACCCTCAAGGCATCCCGCAGTTTGGCTTGCTGGCTGAGCAAGTGGAAAAAGTGAACCCCGATCTGGTGGCTCGCGACGCCGAAGGGAAGGTCTACACGGTGCGCTACGAAGCGGTGAACGCGATGTTGCTCAACGAGTTCCTCAAAGAGCACCGCAAGGTCGAGGAACTGGAAGCGACCATCGCGCAGGAGCAACGGGAAATCAAAGCTCTTACAGCGAGCTTCAAAGAGCAGGCATCGAAAATCCAAAAGGTGAGCGAACAGCTTGAAGTGAGTAGACCTGCACCGCAAAGGGTCGTGAATAATCGATAAGGCGGTAGTGTAAGAAGTCGTCATTCGCTCCCATGAAGAAATCGCTCATCGTCATCGCTATGTTGATTGTAGGTTACATGGTCATTGTCAAAACCCCCTTCGTTTACAATCGGACTGCGACGTACTCCAAGTGGCTTTCCCGCTACATGCGAATTGATGCTGGCGAGAATCGCGACGAACCGGGTTTCATCTTTTACGACGATAAGGAAGCGATTATGGATGATTACGTGCAGAAGATTGACAGCGCGCTCCAAGACCTTGTTCGCTATTCCACGAAATCAGCAGGCGCAGTCGCGCCCACGAACGTCACGATGGCTTGGCGAGAGGAGCGTACGCTTTACGTCATCAATCCGGCGCACTACACCGATTTGCCGTCAGAAGACCACGTCGCCACTTGGACTATCGGTCTACAGAAGATTCGAGACCGAGTGCAGATGCCGATTACTGACAAGGCATTTTACGATTTTGCATTGATGTATTTCGACAAGCTCATAGTCACGTTTGCCGCTCGCGGTGATACGGCGACAGTCCCAGATGCCACGGTGACGTTGATGTATGGAGACGACAGAGATCGGGTGCTTGGGAAACAGAAGCTTTGAAACTATCAGAGAGTAGTTACTGCCGCCCTGCGTGTCCTTCTGTATTTCCTCCGCGACACTGACGGAGTTGCCACAGTCACGCCTCGACTGGTCGCCGATAATTCCCCAGAACTTCCGGCCTCACAGATTACAGCGAAAACACAATGAACGTCATTTATCTCGATCAAAATGCTGTGATTGGACTTGCTGAGAAAAGTGAACCCGACCGGCGATTTGCTCGGGCTCGCGAGATTGTTCTGCGATTGGTCGAAGCTAAGCACGCTATTTTTCCCTACAGTGAAATCCACTTCACTGAATCTGAAGCGATGTTTCCTGAGAGCCAACGCCGGATCGGAAGCTTTTGGGAAACCATTAGCCGTGGATACCGCTTTGGCGCTGGGAAGGATATTAGAAGCTTACAATTCAAGGACGTTTTTCATGGTAGAAAAACGCGTTTCAGTCCCCACCTTTGCGTCTTTCGCGACTTCATTGGGTTCGCCGAAAACATCAATCAAGCAAATCCCGCCGCACAAATTGAGCGGGCGGATCGTCTCCGGGACGTGGTTCAATACTGGGCAACCCTCACTAAGGAGGAAATCGACGGTCGAATTCGGACGGCAGAAGCCACCGCATCATCTCGCATGGTAATGGCGATGATGAAAAAATGGCTGAGTGGGCATGTGCCATCCCTCGGAGAGATTCATTCCGAATATAATACCGTCGCGAGCGAGCTTTCAGAGGAGTTTCGAAACCAAGGCGAAGACGATGATTGCTTCTTCAAGGCTGTGGCCTTTATGCGAGAACACGCCTTGGAGGTTCTTGCAGTTGCAATTGAATGCGTAGGATTGGAGTCGCTTGCCGAACAATACGCGCTGGACAACAAGACAAAGCGGTCGGTGCAAAAATCGCAGTTAGATCACGACGCCAATGATTTGGCGGCCCTATCCAACTTTGTTCCGTATTGTGATGCAGCGATTTCGGATGGTAATGCTGTTGGCGTCGTGAGGCGTGCTTATAAGAAACTGCGCAATAAGCCCCCGCAATTGTTCACGTGGAGAGAAATTGAAAAGTTTACTGATTTTCTTGAGGCAATGCCCGCCCCGGAGACTGAAACCAGACCCGAATCAGAAATCGAGCGCCTTCCGGAGCAAACGCTGTTTATGATTCCACATAGGAAGAAGGAACTCATGCGACGCGAATCGCTGACCCCGCAGGGACGGATCGGTCGGGAAATTCTTCCTTTTGGAGGACTGAAAGTATCATCGGAAGAGCCGATTGAATGGGACGTTTTACTAGCCGGTTTGGAAGCTTCACTTGAGGACGTGAAAAAGGAAGTGGGCGGAGAAGCGGTGATGTATGGAGGCCGTAACGCGGGTGCCAATGGAGAAATCCTATTCAAGATCAGGGTGCCCCTCGGAATGTTTAACCTTTGCCGCGATGAAATACATGCAGCGTTTAAGAGTTCTTGCCGCAGTCCCACATGAGCCTAAGGTCTCTCGCGCAAGGCTGCCTCAAACACGCAATTGGGCGATTCTTGGCCGGAGCGGCTGCCGAAGCTGCTGCTCGAAATGTGTCGATTCGAAACAACCCGCTTTTTTAGCGCAGCGACCTTCTCAAATGGAGCCCGCTTCGATCTCTCGCTCATGAGGATCAGTCGTGGATTTGCTCGATTGAAACGTCCCAAAGGTTGATGGAAAGGATACCTGCTTCCTTGATGACGCCCCTCACTCTAAATCGATCGGTTTCACTCATCAACGGAAAGCGTTCATTGCCTTTTAGCGGCACGCTGCACATCACCATTTTACCCCAGTTGTCGTTATCTTGATCTCTAAGAAATATTAGCATATCCTCCCCACTAGGGCTTGCCGAGACAAAAGAGAGTGTCCAATCAACTGAGAGTCCAACAAATGCATTCCTGACGTTCTGTCTGTTGTATACGCTTGCGGAGTCGATTTTCTGGAAAATCTGCTGCGGCGTTAGTTTGGTATCCGATGAACTTGGAGAAAAGATAGGCGTTGGTTTGGGTGAGACGCTCTCAGGAGTTGGAATGGTGGCCGAAGGCGAAGGCCTCACTGAGGGTATAATCGGCGCTAACTTTGTAGGCGGCACAATTGCCGGCAACAGAGAAGGCGTTGGAGGTGGTAGGATATTATCATGTTCTAACACGGTTCCTTGGAACCAAACAAAAGCAGCGGTAATCGCCAAAACAACGCCTGCCCATGTAAACCAAATAGCTCCACCCCTAGAATGAGCGAAGATACCCACCATTGTAGCGACAGCGAAAGCGATGCCGCTAAATATGACCAAAATAGTCATCCACTTCCGTATGAAATGAAGCCGCAGGATTTGTATACCGGCATCGCGATTGTTTCTGCGTTGGTTTTCCCTTTGGAGCGATTCGCCCTTTATGTTCCGTCTTTTCACTAAATGCACTTACGCGATTTGCCCCGCTGCTGGTGGAAGGAGCTGGGGCGACCCACTATTGTTGTCGAGCGGGTTCGGGAACTGCCTCGGCAGACGATTCTGCGATCTGCACTGGTGATTTATGATCGAGTACAAAAGACGCAGTTGGTAAAATCATGGGTGGATGGGGCCCATGCGCCGTGAGATTCCTAAGAACTTCGCGCGCTATACCGAAAAGCAAACTTGGACCGTTGGTTTGGATAAGCCGCTGAACGCGATCTTCTAGGTATGAGGTTTCAACGCGGAAGAACCCAACAAGTTCAAGCGTGAAAAAGTAGGGCGTGTTCACCCCTGAGCCGGGAGTGAAC
>PNAR01000485.1 GCA_003169715.1 Acidobacteriaceae bacterium
GGTCATTGACTGCCATTTGGAAGTGATCGTGCGATGCATTGACGCTGCCTACGACGACCTGGTTACGCAGCACGAGGCGCCGCATAAACTCCGCGCCATCTATTTTCAGCGGCCTGTCCCCGGATGGGATGCCGGTCACTACGTACACTCCGTTGATGGCCAATGCATCAATGAGATCGAATTCCAGAGTGGCGATCCCTGTAGCTTCCAAGACCAGGTCGAA
Source organism: Acidobacteriaceae bacterium (assembly GCA_003169715.1). Classification (GTDB taxonomy): domain Bacteria; phylum Acidobacteriota; class Terriglobia; order Terriglobales; family Acidobacteriaceae; genus PALSA-188. Next base: position 224 of record PNAR01000485.1, read on the forward strand.
CAATTCCATCTGATCAATGAGGTGCTCCGGCGTGATCTGACGCCCATCCATGTAATTGCCGCCAATCAAATGTAACCATCGCGGGCGGACTGTATTTGCATCCACCACGTCCAAACCCCAAACCTCAGCGCCACGCAGGCGCAACGCCAACGCCGCAAGCAAGCCAATCGGGCCCAGTCCGGCGACGAGGCAGCGCTTTCCAGATACCCAGTTGCGCGAGGCGGAAGAATCCGGCAGGCGGATGAGTTGCAACTGCATGGCTTCGGTGATCGCCTTCTCGGCCACCGAGAAAGGCTCGGCGAGCACTCCCACCGCCTCCAGTTCAGGGGGCACCCTTACAATGTATTGCTCGTGGTCTACCACATATTCCGTCTGGTATCCATCCAAGCCTTTAATGCCGCGCTCCGAGTAGAGTCCTGTCTGGCACATGTCGGAACGGTTCATGGCACAAGGACGGCACTTTCCACAGCCTCGGCGAACTGTAAACACGGCATAATCGCCTGGCTTGACCTGCTTCACCCCGCGGCCAGTTTCTACCACCTGGCCGAACATTTCATGGCCTATCACGAGATCTTTGTGGGCAGGTGGGGCTTGGGCGCGGCCACCCGCAGCCTCCTCGCGATCAGTGCCACAGATGCCAACCCGCAACACGCGGACTTTTATTTCGCTGGGTACAGAGATTGATGGTTCCGGGCGGTCAACTAACCGGACGGTCTTGGTTCCGGGCACAACCGAAATGGCTTTCATTCGTTACCTCCTTCGTGAGCGTTGCTTCGGCGCGAACTCGTATGATCCAACCCACTAACACTTGTATCTTTTCACCTCTGCGCACGCCTCTTCTGCGCATCATCTGGCCCTTTCAAGCGACCTGATCTCGAAGGACAAACCGTTCCATGGCCAGCGCGAAGCCCTCCTCTTTGTTGGAACTGGTCACAAACCTGGCTTCATGTTGCACGTCGGAACTCGCATTGCCCATGGCGATGCTTACCCCGCTGCGCTTGAACATGAATACATCGTTGGGCATATCTCCGATGGTGGCGATATTTGCGGTTGGGACATGTAGCATTTCCGAAAGAACACTGACTACTTCTCCTTTGTTGGCCTTCGGATGAGTTACGTCCAGATAATAGGGTTGGGAGCGGGCGGCCGAGACGTGGTCGCCACACTCCTGCTGCACGTCTTTTTCACAGCGAGCCACCGCTTCAAGATCGTCACTGACCCCGACGATCTTAGCCACTCGATTCAGCAAGCCGTTAAAGTTCGGCACTACGATTGGGGGAAACTTGACCGTCCACTCTTCGCGGTCCACGTGGGGGCCATGACGCGATGGCACATACCAGTCCTTGTCGCTATAAATCCAGACATCGAGCTTGTTTTTGGTCAGAATGTCAATTACGGGTTGTACTGCCTCATGGGGAAGCAGGTTTTCGCGAATGACGGAAAGATCGGGCCGCACGAACAGACCGCCGTTAAATGCCGTGATTGGGTCCTGAAGTTGAAGATCGTCAATCAACATCTTCATGCCTCGTGGAGGCCGTCCGCTGGTGATTGTAAAAGCAATTCCCGTCTTCATGATCTTCCGAACAGCCTCGCGTGCCCGCGGCGTCAGGACTTTATCGGGAGTGACCAGCGCACCGTCAACATCCGCCACCACCAGCCGTACATCTTCCGGCGCTTTTTCTTTGCTTGCCATCGAATCCACCTTTCAGGCTCAATGTTTCGATCAAGCATCTCAATCGTCAGTTTGTACCGGCCGCAGAGATGACCGTTCTAGGGGTTTGAAAGAGCATAGTTAGGAATCCCCATTTCGAAATAGGTCTCCTCGACCTTAAGAACCCAATGCTCGCGCCATTCCGTACTGCGTTGGCTGGGCTACTCGTGAGAAGCGGCTGAACTGCTCTTACTCCATTGACGGTATAACCTTCGTAATCGATTGTCAGTGTCTCCTTGCCGTATATCCTGACTGCTGAAACCGCCTCTTCTCTCGAGAGCAGCCAGAACCCATCGATCTTCCGATAGTCCCGCACGAAGTCCACGTGCTTGATCCAAAATGAGGGGCTCTTAGCAAGATGGCCGGCGATCTTCACGATTGCAAAATCCTGGTTATCGATCCATATCTTCCCCTCGAAGAGATCCGTTTCCTTCCGCTTCGGAATGGCGTGAACAACTGAGCAGTCAAAGCTGCCGATTCTATCTTTTCCAATTATTTCAAGGGTGTAGTTTTCCGGAGTGATCAAGCTGTCTGGGTCCTTATTGGCTCGTGCCCTCTTTGCTTCAGCCTGCATGAGTCGCTGGAACACGTGGTGGCGAATAAATCCCGAGCCTTTTCCAGAGTTTGTTGTGAAAGTCTCCGTTCCTGGCGCCCTGTATTCCATGACTACCACTTCTTCAGCGAGCGTTTTGTCTTTGGCGTTCTTTACCTTGTAGGTTCGAACCACAGAGAACCGTTCTAGACGGGCTTCCTGCCAATGGTGGCGTTCGATCAACCTGGGGAAAAAGTCGGCCGTACTGTTTTGCTCCGCAGTGGAATCAGATGGCACAACCAGCGCCGCCAGCTTCACCATGGTCTCGTATGGAAATGGCGGCAGTGCTCCGATTGACATCGTTCCCAGCAATGGCGCGCAAGCCAGGAACCGTTTTGCGACAACCACCACAGATCTCATAGCAAGGAATCCTGGTTATTCTGCGGTCAATCCCCGCGGCCAATGAACCAAATCCAGAGATAGTTGGCGGCCTGCCAGGAGCGTATCTTGCCAGTATTGCCCACGCGAAATTGAAATATTTGTGAATTGTTCGCCGTCCACCTTTCTGTTCACCGGTGATCTCGCTCTTTTTCTTCTTTCCCGATGGTTTCGAGTAAGGTCTTCATGTCCTCGGCGTGCTCTTCCTCGTTGGCGAGAATCCCTTCCATCATGCGTTTGCTCGTCGGGTCGTTGTCGGCTAGATAACGAATGATCTCGGAATAGGATTCGACGGCAATGCGCTCTGCGATCAGGTCCTCGCGAATCATGTCGAGCAGCGTTTCTCCTTCGACGTACTCGGAGTGGCTGCGGGTGAGCATTCCTTCAGGGCTGAAGTTCGGCGCCCCATCCAGTTGGGTGATTCTCTCCGCGATTTGATCGGCGTGTCCCTGTTCCTCATTGGCGTGTTCAAGAAACTCCTCTGCAACAGCCTTAGAGTGGATGCCTTTCGCCATGTAGTGGTGGCGCTTGTAACGGAGGACACACACGATTTCGGTCGCGAGCGCCTGGTTGAGGACTCTCACGACCGTTTCCCTGTCGGCCTTGTAGTCCGAGGTCACTGCGCCTTCCATAATCTGTTGACGCGCTCGCCGTCGAATCTCCTTGACATCCGTCAAGAAGGACCCTTTTTTGTGAGGAGTAACTTTTGCAGCCATTGATTGCTCTCCTTGAGATTTCAAACTGACCGTGCCAATGGCATTGGATGCCGGTGAGCAGGGTAATGGCTAATCTTTCAAACGGGTGGAAGTAGAATGGTTTAGACGACGTCTCCCGCTCCCACTCAATATCCAACCTTTAGGCAGCTTTAACGCCGACTGCAATCTTCTTGCCCGGATTGACTTTTGGCAAAGTGACTTCCAGTACCTCGTTTTTAATGGTGGCCTGTTGATTTCATCGCCGTGAATCCTCAGCCCGCGGCTTTGAGGGTAACGTTTTTCGACGCGATGGAACCGAGCAGTTCGTTCCAGGATTTGACGAACGACTCTGTGCCTTCACGCTGCAAATCGGCGGCCAGTTGGTCATAGTTGATGCCCGCTTTTCCGAACTTGGCGATGATCTTCTCCGCATCGCCGCCGTCAATAGGCATGAGCTCGCCCAGTTTGCCGTGATCGGCGAAAGCAAGTAATGTCGCATCCGGAATCGTGTTGATGGTGAATGGAGCGGCGAGCGCTTGGATGTAGAGAACATCGGAGGCGCTGGGATCTTTGGTGCCTGTGCTCGCCCAGAGCAGGCGTTGCGGGCGCGCGCCGGCATTAGCCAGCCGCTGCCAGCGCTCCGAATCGAGCAGTTGGCGGTACGCTTTGTAGGTCCGCTGGGCGACCGCGATCCCAAGGTGGTTCTGCAAGTCTTTACTCACCTTTCCCATTGTCGCCTTATCCCAGCGGCTAATGAATACGGAGGCCAGGGAGCAAACATCCGGGTTCAGGCCTGCTTCGATGCGCCGCTCAACGCCACGCATATAAGCTTCAGCCGCCGCCAGATATTGCTCGGACGAAAACAGCAGGGTCACATTCACTGGCACCCCCGCGAATATAGTCTCCTCAATCGCAGGCACGCCTTCCCGGGTACCAGGAATCTTGATGAACAGATTGGGCCGCCCGCCGCGAGCATAAAGCTGCTTAGCCTGGGTGATACTTTGCGCCGTGTCATTAGCGAACAAAGGAGAGACTTCCATTGATACCCAACCGTCGGTGCCATTGGTCCGATCGTAAATCGGACGGAAGAGATCGGCGGCATTCCTCAAGTCCTCGAGTGCAAGCTCAAAGAAAAGCGCCTCGCCTGACTTACCCTCCTTCATCTTCTGGCGGATGGCATCGTCGTAGAAGTTCGAGTTCTTAATCGCATGGTCGAAGATCGAGGGATTTGATGTGAGCCCGGTAATCGAGAGTTCGTCAATATAGCGGCGGAGCGTCCCGCTCGTTAGGAGCCCACGGGAGATGTTGTCAAGCCAAAGACTCTGTCCGAGGTCATGGAGCTGTCGCGTCGGCTTCATATTTTTTGCATTAATTGCAGGGGCGGGAGACTTCTTCTTCAATCCCTTTGAACTCGCGTCGCCGGCAGTATCGAGAGAAGCCACCCGCAAGGCGGATTTCACTGCGTTCACGATGTGTCCGGAAGAAATGCCAAACTTCTCAATCAGATCCTCGGCTTTTCCGCTGTGAGCGATCTCCCGCACAGCCAACTTGTAAACTTGAACGCGCTCCTGAGCGAGGGCTGAGAGAACAGCGTCGCCGAGTCCTCCATGTGCATAATGATCTTCGACAGTAACAACGATCCCGCCCGCGGCCCGCGCCGAAGCGATGAGTTCGTCACGATCAATTGGTTGAACGCTGAACAGATC
>PNAR01000189.1 GCA_003169715.1 Acidobacteriaceae bacterium
CGCAACATGCAGAATTTTTCGTTATTAAAACGTGCGGGCCGCGCTAGCAAGCCGGTGCTTCTGAAACGCGGAATGTCAGCCACCCTGGAAGAATTGCTGATGGCAGCCGAGTACGTGATGAGCGAGGGCAACTACAATGTGATCCTGTGCGAGCGCGGAGTGCGGACCTTCGCCGACCATACGCGCAACACTTTGGACTTGAGTCTGATTCCTGCGGTACAGCGGTTAAGCCATCTGCCTATCGTCGTTGACCCCAGTCATGGAACCGGAAAGAGAAATAAAGTTACTCCGCTATCGCGAGCGGCGGTCGCAGTCGGTGCCGACGGATTGATTGTCGAAGTTCATCATGATCCCGATAAAGCGCTTTCGGATGGCATTCAATCGCTGTATCCGGATCAGTTCGATGAGCTGATGAAGCAGGTGAGGCAGATTGCGCCGGTCGTGGGAAGAACAGTTTCCGACGTTGAAACACCTGCGCCTTCCGTGAGCGCCTCGATTGGTTCCAGTCCTATTACGCGGTAGCTGGGAATCCGCCGATTAGCGGATGAATCTCCACTTTGAAAAAGCTGCTTTTCATCATTGTTACACTTAGCGCAATCGCCGCCCTGGGCTGGTGGTATTTTCACCCACGCGCTTTGCCGGATTACGGTCCCGCTTATCGCGAATACGCTTACGTCACCAACGGTAAAAGCAATAGCGTCACGGTAATTGATTTGCGCACATTTGAACCCGCAAAGACCATTCCGGTGGGCATTGATCCGACCGGCATTGCTACGAACGGCAAGAAAAATGAAGTGTATGTAGTCAATACTGATTCAAACAATGTTAGCGTGATCAATGCCGAACGCAATGAGGTCGTTGCCACCATTGGAGTGCATGGGAAACCTTACTTCATTGACGTCTCCGCCGACGGAAAGCGCGGATATGTTGCGAACTCAGGCTCTGCAAATGTTTCCGTGATTGATCTTGAAAAGCGAATGGTGATCGGCACAATTGCGGTAGGCAGATCGCCCGGACTGGCCAGCGTTTCCCCCGATGGCGGCACGTTGCTTGTCAGCAATCGCGCCGATAACACGGTCTCTGAAATTGATGCGCGGCGGCTGGCGGTTCGTGCCACGATTGCCGTATGCCAACAGCCGGAAGATATAGCGATCCTTCCCGACAGTAGCAAAGCCTTTGTGGCATGCACGGGATCGGCGCAGGTGGCCTCGATTGATTTGAAGACTGGAATGCTTTTGGCGCTGTTAGATGTCGGCAAATCACCCGTCAATCTGGCTTTGAAACCTGATGGCGGCGAGCTTCTGGTCTCGAATTTCGATTCGTCTAGTATTTCGACTATCGAAACCGCGACCAACGAAGTTAGCGGCAGTTACTTGATCGGCGAGCACCCAACACGTGGGCTTGTAACATCTGACAATTCGCGAATGTACGTGAGTAATTTCGGATCGGATGAAGTCGCCGTGTACGACATTGATTTGGGCAAATTAATTGCGTCCCTAACGGTCGGCAGCCATCCCGATGGGCTGGCGCTATCGCAGAGTCAAAATTATTTGTTAGTGCTGGATTCAACGTCCGGGGATGTAACGGTCATCCAAAAGCGAAGAGCGACGAAGTTGGAACCCACGGAATATTCCTTGCTAACTATGATTCCTGTGGGTGCACAGCCAAACAATATCGTAGTGAAATCGCTTGTGCTGCCCCCGCCTGTTAAGTAGCAGATCGTTGAGGCGAAAACCGTCTGTGGATCACGGGCACATCCGTCGGCAATGCTCGCGCGCGCCAGTAATTCTCATATCCCTCTGCGGCGAAGCAGAGCGCCCGATCGAAAAACTCGTCCAGCAATCGCAACAATTCCATTTCGCCATACAGTTCCACCGGATTGTGCATAAAAGCTTGCTCCTGAAGGAACTCCCAAAGATGTTTCTTCGTCAGCAGTATGGCCCAGCAATAGTCTGACAAAGACACTCCCTGCTCGGCCCGCCGCTCGCCAATTTCAAAATATCGCTGTTCGATATCGGTATCGGTTTTGGTCAGCAGCCATTCCCCAAGTTGATGCAGAATTTCGCAGGACCGCTCCCGAAGTTCTCCGGGCGGGACCTTTCGCATGTCGCTCGTTCGAGAAGAGGTCTGAAATTTCTCGATCAATCCCTCGGCAAGCTCGTCTGAGTGACTTTCAATTAACCGAACAAAACGAAGCGCAATCATACGGCCTCTCTATACTTTCGTGCGCATTACGATCGCAAACAAAGCATCGTAATACGATATAATTATGTTACAGCAAACCGGACTTGCACGAAAGCGGAAAGTTTGGCTGCAAGGGTTAGGCTTTCGCGCCGCAGCACTTTTTGTATTTCTTGCCTGAGCCGCAGGGGCAGGAATCGTTCCTGCCAATCTTGGCCGAACCGCGAACCACCTGCTGCACGGTTTGCTGCTCGCCAGATCCAGCCATCCGGGCGCTCTCAAGTTCGCGGCGCTTCTTCCGCTGGAAGTTCTCTTCAATTTCATCCACCGAAGTCGCGACGGAACGCGGCGGACGATGCCCATTGCCGCCGCGGCCCCCAAGGCGCAATGCGGGTACGCCAGCGTCTGAGCCGCCAGCGCCAGGATCGCCTCCGTCCGTGGAGCGCACGCCGCCATCGTCAGGCCGTTCCAAAATCTGCATCAGGTACAGATAGCGAACTGCGTCCTCCTGGAAGCGCTGCATCATCGCTTCAAACATATCGAACGATTCGCGTTTATATTCGATCAATGGGTCGTGCTGCCCGTAGCCGCGAAGGCCGATGCCCTCTTTCAAATGGTCCATGCCAAGAAGATGATCTTTCCACTGCGAGTCGAGCACGCTCAGCATGATCATTCGTTCGTGATAGCGCATGGCGTCGGGGCCGATGAGCTGTTCTTTCGCATCGTACCGGGCTTTTAATTTGTCGAAAATCGCATCGCCAAGTTCCTGGCGGTTTAGCGCTTCGGGGTTAATTCCTTCCGCGAGAATATCCACGCCAAATCGCGTAAAGATCGCGTCCTTTAATCCTTTGATGTCCCAGTTGGCAGGATGCGCCTTGACCGGGCAAAACTGGTCAATCAGCGTGCTGAGGATGGCCGAAACATAATCTTCGAGGATCAAATCCTTCTGGTCGAGGCCCTCGAGCAATTGGCGGCGCAAGCCATAGACCGCCTCGCGTTGCTTGTTCATCACATCGTCGTATTCGAGAAGATGTTTGCGGGCTTCGAAATTCTGCGCCTCGACAGCCTTTTGTGCGGCCTCAATGCGACGCGAAATAAGCCGCGATTCGATCGGAATTCCTTCTTCCATGCCCAGCCGTTGCAGAAGCTTGGACACCCATTCCTTGGCGAAGATGCGCATCAAGTCATCTTCGAGAGACAGATAAAAACGCGATGAGCCCGGGTCGCCCTGCCGTCCCGCGCGGCCGCGAAGCTGATTGTCAATGCGGCGCGATTCGTGGCGTTCGGTTCCGAAGATGTGCAGCCCGCCGGCTGCGATCACCTCATCGTGCTCTTTATCGGTTTGCAGCTTGTAACGCTCAAAAGTCTCGTTCCATTGCCCCGTGGGAACAACGTATTCGTTGCCGGCGTAGTACCACACAGTGCTCTTGGTTTCATCCACGTCAACCTGAATCTTGCCCTGTGCGGCCCTGAGCGGTTGCGCGATTCCCTTCTTCACGCACTCCTGCTTGGCCATGAATTCGGGATTGCCGCCGAGCAGAATGTCAGTACCGCGGCCAGCCATGTTCGTTGCGATCGTGACCATGTCTTTGCGGCCCGCCTGGGCAACGATCTCAGCCTCGCGCTCGTGATACTTCGCGTTCAACACTACGTGCTTGATGCCCTTTTTCTTCAGCAGTTCAGAAAGCCGCTCCGATTTCTCGATGGAGGTTGTGCCTACAAGCACTGGCTGGCCCGTATCGTGCAGCTTTTGAATCTCATCCGACGCCGCGTAGTACTTTTCCTTCTCCATTCGATAGACAACGTCGGGATTCTCCAGCCGCCGCAACGGCTTGTTTGGAGGAATGACCATCACTTCGAGCCGGTAAATTTTGTCGAACTCAGGAGCCTCAGTGTCAGCGGTTCCCGTCATGCCAGCAAGCTTTTTGTACATCCGGAAATAATTCTGAAAGGTAATCGTCGCGAGCGTCTGGTTCTCGCGTTCGATCTTGACGCCTTCTTTCGCCTCGACGGACTGATGCAAACCGTCGGACCAGCGGCGTCCCGGCATCAGCCGGCCCGTGAACTCGTCCACGATAATGACTTCACCTTCTTTTACGACATATTCAACGTCGCGGTGATACAGAGAGTGAGCCTTGATCGCGGTCTCGACGTGATGCTTGAGGTCCCAGTTTTCGGGATCGGCAATGTTCCCAATACCGAGAAGCCCTTCAACTTTTTCCCAGCCTTCGTCAGTGACGGTTATACTGCGATGTTTTTCGTCCACAACAAAATCGCCGGTAAGCTGAGAAGGCTCCCCCGGCGCAACATCAAGTTCTTCTCCCTTTTCAAGCTTGGGGATAATGCGGTTCACTCGGGCATATTTGTCGGTTGATTCCTCGCTGGCTCCCGAAATAATCAGCGGAGTCCGGGCTTCATCGATCAAAATGGAATCAACCTCATCAACGATGGAGAAATTGTGCCCCCGCTGCACACAATCGTGCAGATCAAACTTCATGTTGTCCCGCAGATAGTCGAAACCAAACTCGTTGTTGGTTCCATAGGTCACGTCGGAGGCGTAGGCATCGCGTCGCTGCTGGTCATCCAGGTCGTGCACGATCACGCCGACGCTAAGCCCTAGGAAGCGATAAAGCTTGCCCATCCACTCCGAGTCACGTTTGGCGAGATAGTCGTTGACCGTGATGACGTGGACGCCGCGTCCGCCCAGCGCATTCAGATAAACCGGAAGGGTTGCTACCAACGTCTTGCCTTCGCCGGTTTTCA
>PNAR01000261.1 GCA_003169715.1 Acidobacteriaceae bacterium
CGCTCCGGCAATTTGATTAGGGAGAATTGGTAGTTACCGAACCAGATTGAATGTCGCTCATGGTTGCAGATGAGTGCCAGCTTGGATATCCCGTAGTCTCCGCCAACGCGCATACTGGCCAACTTTCGCGGGGTCCGGATCTTCTTCTCCTTGGAGCCAAAATCGGAACCAATCCGTACTACCTCCCTGAGAAGCCAGCCTTGCTTCAGGATTGGTCAAGACATGCTCGTTGGTATTCAACAAAATGAGATCCACGGGCCGGCTCAGGTATCGCAGCGCCGAGTAAGGCCCCCACATAAACAATAGGCTCGGACGTCCCAAGGCGACAATCTGCAGCGGAGCCTCAACTTTGTCCATATTGAATTCGGGTGATTCGGCGAACCATCGGACAAGGCCCTTTCCAAAAGGAGATGCGCCAATCATGGTGTCGGCTTCATGAGCGACGGCATTCGCTCCGGCATCAAGACTTGTCATGTACTGGAGATACCCTTCCATCACTCCGTCAGTAATCGAAGCAGCCTTAAAATGCAATCTTGCGCTCGTCAGCGCCTTCATAACGTAAAAGCACGTTCGGCTGAAGCCAATGATTCCGACTCTTTCAGGATCGACAAGTCCGCTTGAATCGAGCATCCGAATTGCGGACTCATAGCCTAAAACATTGCAGGAACCTTCCTCCGGAGTTATCCGGATGGGACAGTCGCGCATTTGCAGAACCAGAATGCCGGCCGCGGCGAGTTCCTGGGCAGCGAAGGCCGTCGAGTACGGGCCGCTAGGGCGAAACTCATCTTCCTTGAAGCCGTGAGTCTGAATCACTAATGGGTAACGGCGCCCGGGCACATAGTTCCGAGGCTTGTATAGACCACCGCTCCACTCGCGTCCCGTATCGTCCTTCCAATGGATCACCGACACATTTGCCAGATCTATACTCTTAAGTTGGGGATTGGGATCAAAGATTACCTTTGAGAGCTCCGAATCGTCATCTGTTGCAACCAGGACTGGAGCACGATTTAGACTCTCATCCTTGCGAAGATGGAGAGGCATGGCTTGATTTGTGATTCCATCAGCGCCGACACGATGCCATATCCCATCGGGCGCACGCTCGTAGGAATGTGATCTGGAATTCCCATCGCCTTGAAAAGTTATGGTAATTCGCCGGCCATCAGGGCTGAAACCAACGTCACGAATGTAGTGATCGCTGTTCTCGACTGCGCTCAGAGCTTCTAGACAAGTGGAGTGGTTGCTTTGCAAATCGTTCAACACAACACAAGGCGCTGTTGCGACCCCTGGCGGCGCATCGTTCGGCATATTGAATGAATTCGATAAAGCAATCGTCTTCCCGTCGGGAGCCCAACTAGCTTTCGTGGCGCTCCACCAGCCCACAGTATCGGCAATCGGCCCATTGGTCAGCGGTTTCACTGTGCCTTGGGTGAGGGTGATTAACGTATATTGGCTCACAAATCGCCCACCATCGGTTGAACTTAAGTCCTGTTCACCGGCTCTGATCCGATAGGCGGATGACGACGGTGGTGGTGGATACGACTCCTCCCAGACCGCGGGTATTCTTGCGACGGCCAGAGCTGTAACTGCGGAATGCCCGTCGGGGGAAAGGGCCAAGGCGTTCTGTCCTTCACGATAGAGTGAGATCGGCTTCCTCGATGCCTTATCACGTACAAGGAACCGGATTCCATTTACCACAGCCCATAACTCACTGAGGTCGTCTAGTCTGAAAACCGCCGACGACTCATCTTCACCTGCGAATAACAAGTCATGCAATGAACGTCCGGTCGCAACAAGGCTGGTCCTGTTCTTCTGTTTCGCCGCTCTCTCCCCGATAAGCGGGCTCAATATCGTGTAAATATACGAATCCGGCCGTCGAATGTCGAAGGCGGTGACGATCTCGTTGGCGGGCGTCAGCGCACGAATTGTCCGCATTCTGATATTTGCGATATGAAGTTGATCATGTCCCGAAGTTGTCTTTAGCAGGAATCCGAAGCCTGAAGAATCCGGAAGCCAACGGAGGGCGCTGATGATGGGACTTTGTTTGTACGTTGCTTCGGTCAGCGTCCACATTGGACGAGGTGTGGCCCGCGACTGACTGCTTAAGAACTTTATGACGGCTTTCGTACCAAATAGGCGCAACGTAGATTCGACGCGATTCGTTTTTAATTGACCGCGTTCCGTGACTACGACAAAGTACTTGCCGTCCGGCGAAAAGCTGACAGGACCGATTCCAGATGTGAAGGAATCTTCAAATTGCGACAACGCAATATCGTCGTCCAGTGTGAACTGTCGTCCTGATGATTGACAATGCCCAACCCTGGATCCAAATGCAAGAAGAGCGGCGCCAAGAATGGCCGACGCCGTGATCTTTCGCATCGTGCCTCGGACCATTTCTAACGCNNGCCCCCCCGCCGTTGCAGCTCACGCGCACACAAACGCTCACTTTCGCCTCTTAGGAGATTAGAAAACGGAGCCGTTTCAGAACAGGAACTTGAGGGCAAATTGAACCGACCGCGGGCCCCCGATTTGGTACAACGGGCTAAACGCGCCGCCTCCCAAACCAGAAGTTCCGCCATTGAAGCTTTGACCAAGCATTTGAGTGGCTTGTCCAAATCCGCCCTGTCCCAAGACGCTGACAGGAGGACCAAAGTTGGGATGATTGAGCAGATTGAACATCTCGGCGCGAAATTGCATTTTCAGCGAATCGTGAAGGGGAAATTCGCGATGCACGGCGAAATCCCATTGCGTCGCACCAAAACCTCTCAGCGCATTTCGTCCGAGATTGCCCTGTCTCGTGGGATTCCCTGTTACCGGATCGCTTGGCGGTGAAGTAAACGCGGTCGGGTTGATCGCTCTTCCGCCGGGAAACTGGCCCCCGAACAAATAAAAGGGCTGGTTAGTAACCACATCGGGCCGGATCGAAGTCTGACTGGAGAAAAGCTGTTGCGAGTCAGTGACGATATTGACCGGAGCGGCAGAACGGGCCTGAACAATACTCTCGAGAGACCAGTCATCGAGAAAAGCATTAACCGTACGATTTAATTTCAGTCTTGGAATGTCGTAGGTAATTGCGGCAGAAAAGGCATTGCGGATGTCAAAGTCTGACGGTCCTCTATTGGTATTTGGGTCTTGAGTCGGCACGGCGGTGTTACTGAGATTGGCAAAGGAACCTGCAGAGGCAGTATCGATCGAGTGGGACCAAGTGTATTGGGCAAGCGCCTGGAGACCTCGTGATAGGCGTCTTTGAAACTGAGTTTGCAGCGCCTGATAATTAGAAACGGCCGAATTGCCGACAAGAATAGCCTCAGCGTAGTTGGGGTTGGGCGCCAGGATATCGGCGCTCTGGATTAGGCGTCTGCCTGCAGCTCCAATGTATGAAATAGAGAGCGACTGCCCTTGCCCAAGCCCTTGCTCCAGGGCAGCGTTCCATTCCAGCGTATAGGGCAGCTTGAGATTGGGATCGAAAGCGAGAACCTTTCCCGCGCCTGAACCTGGAGGAGTGATCGCCGGTGGCGCGGCGGATACGGGATCCAACGGAAAGGGGGAACCGAAGAGCAAGGCTGTCGCTCCAAAGGGATAGGAGAATTGGCCGATCAGGTTTCCCACTTCCCCATCAGCGAGGTCGTAGAAGATTCCGGTTCCGCCGCGAAGCACCGCCCCCCAATTTTGACTTTGTGAAAGTTCAAAGGCAATTCCCACACGCGGCGCGACGTTTCCATAAGGGGTGCTAAATACCGGCGTCCCGCGAGGTGCCAGGGCGAGTTCGGAAAGGTCGTTAAGGTTATAGCCCGTCACGGCCTGGAAGCCTGCGGGCAAATTGGTCGAAGGTGCAAAGTCCACATCCCAACGCAGACCATACGTGACGGTCATTCGAGGGACAATATGCCAGGTGTCCTGTGCGAACAGGCCCAAATTGTGGAATTTAAGCGTGGCATCGGCACCAGATAACAAGAGCGTGAATAACGTATTTCCAGTCTCCGCATGAGGTACGTCGGTGAAGATTGCTTCTTGTGCATAGAGAAATGGGGAGAACAACGGAGACAGCTGACGGAAGTCGACCCCAGCCTTGATGCTGTGCGTCCCCTTTTGGATTGATACGTTGTCAATAATGTTGAATTGCCGCTGCAGGTTCTGAATGCGTTTGCCGAGCTGATACGAACCATTCGTCAGCGAAAAGATGTTTATTAAAATATCCGCATTCGCGCTAGTGAACTGGTTTGGCAATCTTAAAGAAGGCAGCGGCACCGCTCCGCCAAAATTGTCGAGCTCCGATCGGCTCGATGCGTTAACCCGGCTGTAATTAAACCTAAAATCATCGGTCGCAGATGGAGAGAACGCCCAGGTCGCGCCGAGCGTGCCGGTTTGCGTGGTAATTCGCGTAGGATCCAGCTCGCTTAATGCTTTTCCATTGCCTCGATTGATATTTTGCGACGGCGAATAGTCATATCGCCCGAACAAATTCACTTTCCCCCACAGATTCTGATCAACTCTTATGCTGTATGCGTCCAGGGTGGATTTGTTGGAGAACGAGGCGTCATATGCAGCTTGATCGGTCCCCGTACTCGGCCCATTCGGCAATGGAAAAGCGTTTAGGTAGGGTTGGAGGGCCGGAACCGCGTTTTGCCGTGAGCTAATTGAGGGCACGTCCGTAATTGCTACCTGGGGCAGACGAAGACGGAGGCCTTCATAGGAGAAGAAAAAGAATGTCCGGCTCTTGAGCAATGGACCACTGAATGTTCCACCAAAATCGTTCTGTCTCTCTTTCGGCGTCGGAAGACCGGCATTATCTGCAAACCAGTCGTTCGCATCCAGGATGTCATTTCGGAAATAATCGAATGCCGTGCCGTGAAACTGATTCGTACCTGACCGGGTGACTATTGAAATCTGTGCTCCTGGACTGCGCCCGAACTCGGGCGCATATGTAGATGTCTGAATGCGAAACTCCTGCAAGGCATCGACGGACACTAAGCTGTTTGTGCCACCGGATGCACTGACTGAACCTAAGGCTCCGCCATAACCATTTCCCTGGAAAAATGGGCTTGTGCCTATGTTGGCGCTGACACCGTCGACCATCCAGTAATTGGACGATGCGCGTTGTCCGTTTACGCTAAATTGACCAGCGTCGGAATCGGTGCTCGGAGTAAGCACGACACCGGGCGTGAGTTGAATGAGGGTTTGAAAGCTTCTGCCATTCAGAGGCAAGTTCTCGGCGAACTGGCGATCGACAACGGTGCTGACTGTTGCCGACTCCGTATTCACCAAAGGTGCGCCTCCTTCTACTGTCAATGTTTCGGATACTGCTCCCACCGGTAACGTAAAGTTGATGGCTATCGCAGACTGCACGTTCAAGAGAACATCTGGTTTGATGAGGGTCTTGAATCCAATCTTTGAAACTTGAATGCGATAGGGGCCTGGGGGCAGATTAGGAACCGCATAAATACCTTCGTCGTTGGTTCTGCCTGGGTATTTCACGCCAGTGACATCATTCACAACGAGAATGTCAGCGGCCGTGATGGCACGCCCTGAGGGATCTAAGATTAGGCCACTAATTATCCCGTTAGGAGATTGCGGGAATGCAACGGCGGTGAGAAGTACGACGACAAACAGGGATTGAACGGGGAAGCCTAATTTCATGGCGGCCTGCTCCTTGCATGGAAGAGTTCATGCAGATTCATCCTGTCTACGGAAGGCCCCTGATATTTGTATCAATATTTTTTTGACGCGCGCTGGGGAAATACCGGTGGTCGGTTTTCCGAACAACTAGGGATGATTGGGATCGATGTGCAGATATGCGAATAAGAGAGGTTTATTGCTGCTCGGCCTAGGGCTTCCGCCGTTTGGCTCGACGGTGACAAAAACAGCATCAATCTGCGCCAACGCTTTGGGATCGTCGAACCTTAGCACCCATCGCTTCTTTGAAGCGTTGTCCACATAGAAAACACCCAGGTTTAGCGCCTGCTGCCAGTCAGGTCCCCGCCGGCCCCACGCCTGAAAAGTGCTGGCATTCTTTATGCCGGCCTGATCCAGATCGTAGGCGTAAAAAATCAGGGACTTTCCTTTCGTGTAGAATACGCGACCGTAGGCTTTGTTCGTGCGCCCGTTTCGCTCGACGTCATACACTTCTGCGACGTACAGATCGCGGGCACCCATTAAGTCGCGGATGTCGCGGTCGTGAGCGAGCAGCTCTTGTTGTTGATCGATCGTCGCGTCACGTTCGCTCAACAGACGGGCGAGATCCCGGTCCTTGGCTTCCATCGCACTTGCCCGTTGCTTATCTTCGGACGCTTGGCGTTCGAGTGAAGCTAGCTCATCCTGCAAACTTTGGGTTTTGGCCTGGGCCGTTTCCAGCTTTTGGTTCAGGTCCGATTGCTCTTGAAGGACATTCTGCCTGCCCGCCTGCCCGTTCTGGAGGTTTGCCTCCATCTGATTCTCGGCAAGCCTCATTCGGCCCATTTCCGCCGATTGCTGTTCAAGCTGACGCCTGAGGTTTGAGACCGTCTGGTCTCGTTGCGCCATTTGAGAGCGCAAGACTTCCCGTTCGCGCCCAGCATCGCTTAACTGCTGTTGGAGCGCCATTTGATTTGCTTGGTCGCGCGCCGGAGAGACAGACGTAGACTCTGTGCCGCGACGGATACCGACCCGGTAGGCGGAAATACCCAGAGCAATACACAGCAGAACACCGGCGGCACACAGCGTCCAGACATTGCGCCACGTTGCCTGACTGGCGGAGAGGGGGACTCTACCGAAAATTTTCGAAGCGGAGCCTTCATCGCTACCCTCTCGATCTGTGCCCAATTCTTCCTCCAGCGTCAGCCGTTGGAAGAAGGCCGCCTCTGCTTGCTCTTGCGACCACGACGGATCGGATTCGAGATTTTCAGGATCAGGCGCTGAGGCAGGAATCGTGTTGGAAACCACCGCCTCGTACTGCTTCATGACCTCCCGGCACGAGGGGCAGAGTTTCAGATGCGCCTGCAGCCGCTTCTGCTCTTCTCCGGTCACCTCACCCGAGGTTGAAAGAGCACATAGCGCGACGAACTCGTCATGGGGTGATTGTGACAACGCCCCAACTCCTGGTTTAAGAGTCACTTTTTACCACATGCATTGCGTCCGAGCAATTTACTGGGAAACATCAGCTTCCGAAGATGGTTCAAGCCACGATAATAATGATTTCGAATGTTTCCCAAAGATTGATCGAGTTTCACGGCAATCTCGCCGAAAGTATAGCCCTCGAAGAAGTGAAGACTCAGAGTATTACGCTGGTCTTCGGTGAGCGAGTCGAGAAGTCCTTGGACGGTCGTATTTCCGACCAGCGAACTGAACCCGGCAGAGTCTTCCCTGCCCTCCGCACGTGAGTCAAGCAGTTCCGTGAGACTATTTAGGTCTTGCCGCGTGTAGAAGTGACGGGAATTCAGGTAGCGCCGGCGGTCAATCGCGCGATGATAAGTCATCTGAACGATCCAGGAGCGCAGTCGGGCCTTCGACGAATCATAAACAGAGCAGTTGCGATGGACAAAAAGAAATACGTCCTGCAGCAAGTCGTCCGCTTCGGATTCATCGCGCAGGATGCGCATCGCTACAGTCCGTACCAGACGTGCATAGCGGCGGAACAGGATGGCTAGCGCTTCCCTGCTTCCGTTGCATATCTGAGCCATTAAGGCTTCATCAGGGATTTCCGTTTCAAGAACCGGGCTTAGCTCTCGAGGACTAGTCTTCTGGCGATCGTTATCGTCTATTGAGAGTCCCGTCAAACGGATTGTGATCGAAGCGTCCATGGAATCTGGGGCTCGTTGAAGGACCAATTACCGAGTGTCGAAGCTGATACTTCCCGTCCCTACCTGAATCCCTATTAAGCTATTAACCCCTAATGCGCCCACTTAGACATGGTTTCGGCCCAGCAGCCGCGCACCTGTAAGGGCTATGGCCTCAATATGTTACGGTTTCATCCTGATGGCGGACTCAGTCTTACCTGACGGCAACTGACTACTAGTTCGATCGAGCCTAATGGTCTGATGTCTATAGACGGTCATTCTATAGGCGGTGGACGCTTGCATGAGCTTGCTTTCAAATCTCGCACGTGACACAACTGCTCCTTAAGGTCGGGAAACGAGTACGAAACTTACGAACGGAACGTGGGTGGTCGCAGGAAGAACTTGCCGATCAAAGCGGCATAAACCGTTCTTATATGAGCCGAGTTGAACTTGGAAAATCTGACGTGTCATTGTCCGTCCTTCACAAAATTGCCCGGACCCTCGGAATCTCACTTGCAGAACTGCTAACGGGAATCTAACCGGCCCAATTAGCCAATCGGCGATCGAATGGATTAAACAGCGAGCGCTCGGTGTTTGTCAATGAGCTTTTGTACCGGTTTACTTGGACTTGGGAGGACGGCCACCTCGCCGGTTCTTTCGCTTCTTGGAAAGCTTGCTGTAGTGACCCGAACCGTACTTCTTATACGTCGCCCTCCCGCCTTTCCGCCCAAGATCCGTGGCGGCGGGATCTTTCTTTTTTGCCAACCGTATTCAGTTACGGGAACAACTGACTCAGTTTAGCAGCACGACCCTCTTCTGTTGAAGAACTTCACGTTCGACGAGCGCTCTTCATTATTGTGAGAACGAGACGGCTAGCGCCATGGCACATAGTGTAATTTCCACAATCCGGACACGAACGCCAAGATGCGCAGACGCGAAGTCTACGCCAATAACGGGGCTTCCACCTTCGCGGCAGCATCATCCTGCATGTGCGGGAGCACGTGGGAATAGACATCCAATGTGAAGGCGGCACTGGTATGCCCCAATTGTTCCGACACCACTTTCGGCGAAACCCCGACGGTAAGGACCAATGTCGCCGCTGTGTGCCGCAAATCATAGAGTCTAATGTTCGGCAATCCCGCACGTTTCAGGATTGGCTTGAAGTGTTTGTAGACTAGGCTATTCACATTCACCGGCCTTCCAAACTCCGTGACGAAGATCAGATCCACGGCTTCGGGCCACTCTTCTGGATCAACGACCGGGTTCTCTGTCTGGCATTGTTTCAAGTCCTTTAACTTCGCAAGAACCCAATTTTGCAGCCGGACGATTCGCCGACTTCCCGCACGTTTGGTCTCGCCATATTCCCATTGACCCGTAGGCTCTTTTCGCAGTGTTCTCTTGACACTGATAGTTCCCCGTTCCCAATCAATGTCCTGCCACTTGAGGGCGACGTATTCGCTGGGGCGCATGCCGGTTGTCACGGCAACCGCGAGTACAGTCCCATACATCGTGGGAAGAGCGAACTTCAGAAATGTTTTTGTCTGTTCCACGCTGAACACCTGCATCTCCCGTCTTCGAATACGTGGCAGCTTCAGCCCCTTGCTTGGAACCTCCAAGATCATTTCCCACTGCAGTGCCTTCCTCAAGGCCGCATTTAGAACCCAATGGGCACCTTGTACAGTTCTCGGGGAGAGTCCACGATCTGTCATTTGTTGGTAGACCGTTTGCACATCAAATGGTCTGATTGCTACTAGACGCTTTTTGCCCAGTGATGGACGGATGTATTTTGCCAGCAGGCTCTCGTAACTTTCGTGGGTCTTGCTACAGACTCGCGTCTTGATTGTCTTAAGCCATTGATCGAGAAATTGATCCAAACGAATCTTCGCGCCATCCCTCTCCCTGTCAGCTCCCAATTGGTTGATCTTCTTCCCGAGAAATTTCTGTGCCTGCCGGAGAGAACCATGCACCGTGCGGTTGTAGTAGTTCCGCTCTTTAGTCTCGGGATCGCATCCCAACGGGATGCGAATCATCCAGGTGTTCTCGCGAACAGCAATAATCTGACCCAATTTGCGTGCCATACACACACGTCCTTTCTCCGCTCACCTGCTTACGGGAGCGAGACTGTGCTGTTAAGTGGTGGAGTGGGGAGAGAAAGCGCAGACCGCTAGAAAGAGAGGCCGTTCAATAGCGCGGCTTCCATTTTCGCGGCAGCTTCCTCTTGCATGTGCGGAAGGACGTGCGAATATGTGTCTAGCGTGAACGCTGCGCTGGCATGTCCGAGCTGCTCAGAAACCACTTTGGGCGATATTCCCACCGTGAGCGCGAGGGTTGCAGCGGTATGGCGAAGATCATAGAGCCGGATCTCAGGCAACCCGGCTTGGCGAAGGATTGGTTTGAAGTGCTTCTTAACCAAGTAGTCTTCGTTGATTGGCCCGCCACGGGCGGTGGTGAAGATGAGATCGGAGAATACGTCATCGCGTGTTTGTTCTGCTGATTCCTCTCGCACCTTTCTCAAGAGGCTTAGCAGCCAGCTTTGCAGTTTAACCACCCGCCGGCTCCCAGCTCGCTTTGTTTCTGCGAACCGCCACTGTCCTTCGCTTCTCTGCAGCGTTCGAACGATACCCACAGTTCCGCGCTCCCACTCAACGTCCTGCCAGCAGAGAGCCAAATATTCGCTCGGGCGCATCCCGGTGGTCAGCGCTATTGCGAAAATTGGTCCATACGATGTCCGCACAGCAACTCTCAGAAATACGCGAGCCTGTTCGGTGGTCAGCACGCGCATCTCTCTACTCTGTTGACGCGGAAGCTGAACTCCCTGTGTTGGATCATTGAGGAGCAACTGCCAGCGTATCGCCTGGCGTAATGCGCAACGCAAGACGGCGTGCGCATAACGAATTGTCCGCGCCGAAAGATTTCTGTCGATCATCTGCTGATACGCGCCTTGAATGTCGAGAGGCGAAAGGACGGCTATGATCTTCGTGCCGACGTACGGACGGATATATCTTCTCAGCATGGCTTCGTAGTCTCGATATGTTTTCTCGCGAACCTTCGGTTTCGCGGCTGTTTTCAGCCAGTGATCCAGAAATTCGTCGAGCGTGACCTGAACGCCTTCCACTCCCCGGCACAGATCTGTTTCGTGCAGCCGCCTTGTTAGGTACGCCTGTGCTTGTCGCAGCGAGCCGCGAAGCGTTCGGTTATGGTATTTGCGCTTATGGGTCTCAGGATCACGGCCCAGGTAGACTCGGACGAGCCAATGGCGCCTGCCTCGCGCGATGATTTGGCCCACTTTGCGAGACATAAATATTCCTCCTTTCTCTGGAGTCAGGAACACTTCCGGGGCATTGGAAATTGACTCTCGGTTCTTTGTGGGAGAGTTCAGCTATGAGGGGAAGCACGGTTGGGCAGGATTGATTCTCTTAGCTTGCGATTTGCTGACGCACCCGGGTCGCCACCGCTGCTGTCGGCCCGAGTTGCAGCTACACTACGTCGCGTAAAGTTCGCATAAATTGTTAACTTTGCGTGCTACAACGTAGTTCGTGCGATACCGTGCAGTATGGCTGACCGACAGTCAGCCATTCTTTCAGCTTTTCACGCATAGCGAGAAGATTAACTTCTTAGGAATATCAGGTGCCATCGATTGAAAGCATCCTCGTTGCGGTTCTGAGTAGCATCGCGAGAGGTACCCACAAGCTGTCACATGGTGCTGACGCCTCGATTCGCTGTTGTCTTGAACCATTTGAGATGCGCGGGCAGGCGGTCGACTTCCACGAAGGACTTGATCGGCAGTCGGTGAAGGACGCCGTAGCGCGCAAAGTACACGGCGACGCACGTGACTTTTCCACGACAGCCGTCGATCCCGCCGATGCAGGCTAGACAGAAGTAGCCGAAGATTTGGTTGAAAACATCGCGACCCAACTCGAGGTGTTTGCTGACCTTGATGTCGACGAGCGTGCCGTCGATGAACAAGTCACCGTCGGCGCCGCCGACGAGTTCCGACGCCGCGCCGAACGTGGGATTCAGCACCCAGGTTCGTTTCGCTCGAAAGTCGTAGGGCCGCACAAGGGCCAGCATGTTGCCGATGTCTTCGACCATGGCGCCGTTGATCGGCTGCAGGTCCAGCAGGCCGATCCGATAGACCAGATCGAGCTGCGCGAGGTCCACGGCCGCGCGAATCAACTCGCAGCCAGGCTTTGCGTTGCGCTTGCTGTTGAGGTACGAGCGTACACAATCCTTCGCCGTCTCAACGATGCCGAGCACGCGCTTCTTGGTGCGCGCAGTCTCCTGGCGGCTAGCAACCACCAGAGCGGCGCTCTCTTCCGCGAGCCAGCGCCTCGCCTTCGCGGACGGATTGAGCTTCGGGAGATAGAACCGCATCGCATAGTCGAAGGCGGTTCCGGTCCAGCCATAGCTCGTCGTCAGCGGCGGCGCCTTGATCTCCGCGCGAACCTGGAACCAAGGCTTCGCGACGTTGAGGCGGAGATACTCTTTCACGTCCTTGCGCTCTACGAATGTCGAGAGACTCATGGCTGATAGATACCGCGGACCGGCGCCGAACGCTAGTAACTGTGGTGTCGTTCGCGTCGAAGGCTGAAACCGCGCTCCGACCGGACACTGGGTGGACACGAGTCTCCCGACCGTAAAACGCATCTCCCAGACCTTTGATTTTGCTGCGCTCCGAGCACCCTTCCCGGCGCGGTGCCACTGATTGAGCGTCAGTGCGGCGGAGCCCAGACAGAAAGAAAGCTAGTAAGTTTTGACCCATATAATTAAGGATGGGCTTAACCAGAGCTTCAGTCGTCGAGCGCATTGGTGCTCACTATTGTCACGTAACAAAGAGGATGGTCTGCTATGGCCGATACGTCTTCAAACACATCTGGTCGAGCAAAGAGGGCCATTCCATACCGCGTCGGCTCAATGTCTGCCAGATCTTTTTCCCCGATTAGCTTCTGCTGCCAATTAACGCAAACGACTGCTGGAGAGCCATCCGAGTCGACAAACATGAGACCTCGTTCGGTTGGCGCGAGATCAAGACTGCTGGCAACCAAAATAACTGGATGAGGTGCAAGAAATTCGATTCGCGAGAATGCGTCCCTTTTCATTCCGAAAGCGGCAATCGGGCCGCCAAACGAATGAGGTACTCCGATTTTCTTCCACTCTGAGGATTGCCACATCTTCGGGTAGGGGTATCCGAGAGGCAAGCCGCCATCGTCCTTCCATTCCCTGAAAACTACGCCTGCGTGCAAAACATGTTTCGCAGTCACTGGGTGGTCGTAGCCATCTCCGATTTGGAGTTGCGTTTCCTGGTGGGCGAGGACGACCCAGCCTGAAAATTGTCCGCGTTCGACAGTGATTGGAGGCGAGATCCTTGTGCCTTCCCCGAGAGTGCTTGGCGACTGCAAACAGACGGGGCGAATTGTTCGGCTGAGAGATATTCGAATGCCGAGGTCCGCCTTCCCCAAGAAACTGCGGCCTAAGACCCCTTCCACCTCAGGATTAAGAACTCCATGTTTGGCAAGAGCCGCTCGCACGCCGGCGCCAGTGGTCTGAAGGCAACGCTCAATCTGCTCATCGACGGGAGTCCACAAGGCCAAACGTCGCCCTTCTCGCCTTGGACCAAATCGCCTGATCGTGCGCTCCATTTGAGCTTTCGCCTCATCGGAGGCGCGCGCCGCTTCAAAACAAGCTCCAAACAGCGGCACGAAATCGGGCCATATTTCAATCGCTTTTGAAAGTCGCGCTCGGCCGACTCCCAGTTCGATCTCGGTCGCTTGCTCTTCTGAAATGAGGGCCACGCCGGGTTCGGACGATACAGGCATCGCGACAACGACGCCCGCACGCTCAAGAAGACTGCGCGCAAGTACGCGAGCGGTGACAAAGGGCATGTAGGCAACGGACTGAAGTTCAGCGATCGCTCCGCTTGTCACTTCATACGGAGCCTGCTCGTATAGCTCCACCAGTTGCAGCACAGTCGTGAGCGTTGAGACCGGAACATCGTGGGATAAAGCAAACTTCAAGGCTGCAGAAAAAGCCGTCGCGTCGTATCGGATACCAAGGAAAACAGCGAGAGCGGCCGCCCTCTTCTCCTGGTGGGCGGCTGAGTTCACACGCATGATCATCGCTGCCCAAAGCATTTCCGTGCTGTTTCCACATTCTTCGTCGTAAACAATGCGGATCGAGTCTCGCTGCCCGACTGACGGCAGCCTGTACGTGATCACCCCGCAAGCCGCATCCCATGCGGCAAAAGCATCGTTTGATCGCCCCATTCCTGCCAGGAGCTCAATCAAGTGTGTCGTCACCCCATACTGGCCACCATCGGCAACCGCTTCACCAACCTCATCTGCGAGGGTCGACCAAGCGGTGCCCTCGTTCGCTTCAAGCGCCGCTTTGAACCGTCCCTCACCTTTGGTGCCCGCGAAACGGCGCCAACCGTCTCCACTTCTCGTGTAGGCATACGTGCTAGTAAGCGCGGCTAACCGGGATTTTCCATGACGCTCCAATCCCTCCGCGAGACCTGGCAGGAGCGTATGCTTTTCCCAAGTTGAAGTGTCTCTGGCGAGACGTTGAATGGTTCTTTCAGCGGCCCCTTCCTGGCCGTCATCAATCATCTCGACAATCCGCCATCCCACGGAGTTGACCACGCGATCCAAGTCGGGATTTGCACTCTCCCGCCATCTCCGGACGAAATGCACGATTTGCAACGGAGTTGCGCGCGACGGCAAGGTCAGCGCATCCTGAAACCCGACTCTTGAGGCTGCGTTTCTAAGCCCAGAATCTCCTTCGTTTTCCTTCTGAGGAACACTGCTTTCGGGTTCGATCTCCGCAACGGGAATGGATAATTTTTCAGCATAGACCCGTGCGAGAGCGTCAAGATCGGTCGGTGATTTGACTCCGTCACCGTCCAATGAAGCCATCAACACGGACCACAACTGCTCGCCAAGAGGTCGACTGACTTGCACCAGTCTCTCGCACGCCCCCAGCGCTCCGGCCACGTCTCCTCGGGCCTCACCCGCGATCCCGATCCACGCGGCCGTCAACGCGACGGGGCTAACCACAGACGCAAGTGCAGCCAGACACTTTGGAATCGCATGGTCGAGGGCGCCAAAGTTGGGCATGTCCGCAATTTGGTCGCGTGCGAGATATGAAAGAACGCCAGCAGGATGAATCTGTGCGGCAAGATCAATCCAGACATGGATGGCATGCCTGGTTTCTTTTCCGTCGGTATGCACCAGAACGCGTTCGACCAACGGAGCCAGGTCGCGTAAGCACCTGCGCGTTCTGTGAGAATCAGCCGCGGCCAATTTTTCCAAAGGATCAAGTAGCTCCCACAAAGTGATGTCCTTGCGCTGGCCATAGGCAACCAAGTACGTGCAGGCTTCGCGCCAACTTTTTTCCGCAACATCCTGTTGCCCGGAGGCCGCCTGGATCCGGGCAAGGATGAGCTGATCGGCGGCATGAGTGTCGTAGTATTCGTTTGTCCGCTGTTCTGCTGAGAGTAAGCGCGAACAGATCGCACTAGCTGTGGCCTTTTTTGCTGGCGTGTCTGCTGCCTCAAGGCAAAGTTCGGAGAGTGCGTCGACCGGCAACGGGCCCATTCGCGCTCTCTGAAGTGAAGTGTTGGTTTCGTCGCTGATCGTTGCCAAGTAGTTGAGCGCTTCTTCCCAATGTGCATCGTCCAGGCGTTCGAGCATCCTTCTGAAAGACATCCTGATTGCGCCATGGAGTTTATATAGATCGCATGCGCGCGGGTCGCCCACGAACACTTCTATGTTTTGGCCGAGCGCTCGAACCGACGCAATCAGGTCATCGGCGCTCGTGGCGGGATGCACGAGCGTCACACAAAATCGTAGCCACCGTCGATACCAAGAATCGCTCGGGATGCGGGCCTCTGTCCGCATCAACGAAACAGTGTCGCCGGCTGACGCCCACAAACGAATTTGCAAAAACCATCTGAGAAACCGATCAGGCTCAAACTGGACATAGTGATCCAGGACGTCATCCGTCAAAGCGTCAATCTCTTCGCTGGTTCGAGGCGTCGATGGGATAGTGGCGCCGTACTTGAGCGCTTCTAGCCAACCGCCGAGTGGCAACTGGTTACTCACCGCCTGATTTGCTCTATCTCTCGACAGTTCAGGAGAGGCTTCCAGCGAAGCAAGAGCCAGTAGGACCCATCCTTTTCTTGGAAGGGTTGGCATATTCTGAATTGCGGACTCGACGGCGTCCACGCCGTACATGCGTCCCAGTATCTCGGCAATATCCCGCGCGCGGAACGGAGGCTCGCTCTGTGAACAAAACCATTCCGAACACACGCGGATAGCTTCCTCTTTCCCTGCAAGGCGCAAGCGCCCAGTCAACAATGCAATTGAGATCGCGGATTCGCTTTCATTTCCGTAACTCGTGTTCGAACTAGCCTCCTGTACTTCGTAACCCGCCATGTATTCCGACCAAGGGGGAACGATTCCCGCGTCGTCGCATAGGCGGCACAACTGGAGCCCTGCACGAGGCGTGAAGGTGCACCGACCGTCATGGAGAAGTTTCCCCACCAGACGCTTGCCGCCAAACAACGTGCCGAAAGCCAAGCCATATGCTTCTGCCAGTGAAAAATCATCGAAACGCCACTCGTACAGAGTCTCGGCGGCCCTCGCGAGTTCCACCAGACGGGCCAAGACCGGCCAGTTGCGGGCTTTCGAAGCGACTCGTGCGGCCGTTGCCAGGTTATCTCGGACGGCATCCCCAAGCTGGCATTCGCGAACCGCCAGATCAACAAAGTCATCCGAAACTCGACTTAAGAGTTCGTCGATGCGACCGGATCTCTCAAGCAATCTGAGAACTGAGCGAAATGCGCGAGTGTCTTTGAAAAAGCCTCTCGCGTCCAGCCAGTCGATCACTGGACGCAAGATGGCTTCCAAATTTGCCTGGGGATCAGCCTCCAGCTTCTCACGGATGTACCTTCGGAAGCTCTCGTGATGCACTCTGAGGCCGCCGTGGCCGACGTCTTCGACGAGCACTGGAGAAATACCCGAGATCACCCGCTCAACGAGGTGTGCGAAAGACGGCAATATCTCTTTGATCTCGTCGCGGGTCAAAGAGAAATCGAGCAAGGAAAGTAGCTGAATGATCGAGAGCCCGCCCGCCTCCGCCTCAATCGGCCCGATTAGCCATTGATAGTAGCGGTTCAGATCATCGTCGAAGGCGGGCGCGGTCGCGAGGTAGTCAGCGATGTCCGACGCTTCTGTGTGTCTGCCCTCCGCGATGTCTGCCGCGGTTCGAGCGAGGTATGTCGCATAGAGAGGACTGCCGTCTGCTTTATCTACAATTATCCGGACAACAGCCTCCTCGTCGTCGCTAAGGTTGTTTTCCTGCATCTTGCTTCTTAGATCAAGGTTGTCGATTAGTGCTCGGATCGGGCCTTCCTGCCACTTCGGCGCTTGATACTGAGCGGCGGCCCGAAAGAATGACGTGAGATGATTTCCCGGCTGCGAGCCGACAATCACCACTGCATCTTTTGGCAAGGAAATGCCAGCAAGTTCGTCGGCGATTTCGGTTGCAAGACGCGCGGTAGGAGCTCCCGAAATCCGGTCGGCATGATCTAGTCCGTCGACGATGATGGCAATTCGGCGGTTCGGCTGCGCCTGACTTCCATCTTCGAGGAGTCTCTCCAGTTCCCGCGGACCCGCCGCAAACCGCGGTCCACTAGGTGTAATCGAAGGGTCTCGCTCTAGAAGTTCGAACATAATGCTGCCGAAGATGGTCTCGATTGAGGCCCGGAGAGACTGATCTGCGTCGAACGGATCAATGAAACAGTAGTGAGTTGCCACCCACCATCCTTCGTCGGCCAAGCGGATAGCGAGCTGATGCACAAGCCACGATTTCCCAATCCCCGGTGGCCCAGTGATTGCCACTCGTGAAGTTGTCGAGAGCATCCGAGTAATGTCACCCAACGCGTCAACTCGACGCACGAGTCTGCGGTCGTCTACCGGGAGAATTTCAGGAACGCGGCCATAGTCAATTCGGAGGCCGAGTGCTTGAATCACCTCATCCTCGGCCAGCGTAGAGCTGTTGGCGCGGGCGGCGCTCGCTTCGAAGATCAGGTGGGCAGCGGAGTCAGTTACATCTCGGTTGTTGTTTGGCCAGAACCCGACTCCGATCTCGTCGGCCAAGACTCTAAGCAATGAATGCTCCAGCGGACCCGGTTGTCGAAGGTCAGTGGACGAATGCGGACAGCCGATCTCAATCACGAATCGAGCGCAAAAAGACGCGAAAACGTCACGGCCTATCTCTGCGAGATGTGGCCATAATGAGTTCCCACCTTCCGGCCAAATCTGCGACACCAGCAACCGATAGCGTTGCGTCGAAACGCCCGGAAGAAGTTGGGGGACATCTTGCGCGTGCTCAAGGAATTGGCCAACTGTCTCGTCCGGAGCGTCGTAAGTAGTAAAGAGGCGGTATTCGTCTGCAGGACTGGTTTCCGCCGTGAAACTTCGGACGGCGCGGTCTATACGGAACGAGATTTCTTTAGTTGTGAAATCCGTCAGCTGTAAGGGGCGGCACTCTACTTGATGGGACTTTACTTGAATGCGGCGCCGACTCGTGCCGCGCACTTCAATATCGTCAAAACAGTCGTCTAGGGTAACTCTTTTTTCAGCGGAAAGAGTTCTTGCGTTGGCGCCGGGCAACAGTAGCGTGGAAAGGAGATAGGCAGTGACCGCATCTTGATGGAGGTACCCGCGATAAGCGCCAGAAAGTGCCATCTTTTGCTCATGATAGTCGGGTGCGGATCCTTTGGGAATGGAGAGTCGAAATGCGAGATTCGCAGAACACCGGTCGGAAATCAGCAGCCTTAGCATCGCACAGCTCATTTTAGAAGGTGGACGTCGCGGTGTATCCTATCTGGCAACGCCAAACGAGGGGATTCCCAATGCTGCACTTTCCGCAGCGCCGGAGAAAATCCTGTCGGGGCACACGTTCTGGGTCGTCAACACGCCGCGCGGACAAGGGTTCAGGCCGGTTATGTATCATGTGGCCCGGCACCGGAGCGACGTGCTGGCGCTCGTGTTGAAGGGGCAGAAAAAGAAGATGCCGCATTCGGCGGTTTCCGGACAATCGGAATTTTTTCCGCGCACCCCCGTGCATAAAAAGGACGCGTAAGGAACTAGCCTGACCTTTGGCTGAGAGTTTAAGTCTCACGACATGGCGCGGCACTCCCTTTCTCACCTGAGGGATCGTAACCGGATGGCCGAGACTCCCAGGCTCGGTGACGCCGGCCGAGCTGAGGACGGCGGTATAGAGCCCGACCGGCGTACCCGCCGGACACACCCAAACCCTAAACTTGACTTAAGGTGTCTTATAGTTTACCTTATGTCTTGTATGGTCAACTATCGTTTACCTTAACTATGAGAGAGATCGAACCGTGCTGAAGCTGCCCATCCCCGTTTCACGTGCTTTACGCAAGCTCGGCCACGATATAAAGGATGCGCGGCGGCGGCGGCGCATCCCCATGGCGATCGCGGCGGAGCGGGCCTCCATCAGCAAGCCGACATTCATCAGGGTGGAGCGGGGCGATCCGACCGTCTCAATAGGAAGCTACGCCACCGTCCTTTATGTGCTGGGGATGGCCGACCGGCTGGGCGACCTCGCCGCCCCGAAAAACGACCCCGTGGGACTGCAGCTCGAAGAGGAAAATCTGCCGCAGCGCATTCGCGGAGCGCGCAAACAGAAAAGCACGAAAGACAAGTGATGGACAGAGAAACCTTTGTGTACGTGGATCTGGACGGCGTCCCGCACCTGATGGGGCGGCTGTGGGCCCATGTGCGCAAGAACAAGGAAAGCGCAACTTTCGAATACGACAAAGCGTGGCAGGAAAATCCCGCGCGATTCTCCCTGGAGCCGGCCCTGCAAGTGGGCCCCGGCCCGTTTCACACGCCGGCCGACACGCCCATGTTCGGCGCGATCGGCGACTCGGCGCCTGACCGGTGGGGGAGGGCGCTGATGCGGCGCATGGAACGAAGGCGTGCGGAGCGCGAGGGCACCGCGCCGCGCACTCTCCATGAAATCGACTTCCTGCTGCTGGTGGACGATGAAGCGCGCCAGGGCGCGCTGCGTTTTGCCGAACGCGAGGGCGGTCCGTTCCTGCGCGAGGAGGGCGTCAAGCGCATCCCGCCTCTGGTCGCACTGCCGGAACTGCTTTCCGCGGCCGAACACGTCATGGAGGACAAGGACACCGAAGAGGATTTGCGCCTGCTGTTTGCGCCGGGATCGTCGCTCGGCGGCGCGCGCCCGAAGGCGTCTGTGATCGAGAAGGACGGCCATCTCGCGATTGCGAAATTCCCGCGCAAGGACGATGAAATCAAAACCGTACTGTGGGAAGCGGTCGCTCTCAGCCTGGCAGAAAAGTCCGGCATTCCCGTACCTGCCGCCCGTGTCGAAAACATCGCGGGCAAGCCCGTACTCCTGCTGCGGCGTTTTGACCGGGACGGCGAACGGCGCATCCCGTTTCTGTCCGCCCTGAACATGCTCGGATCGAAAGACAACGAGACACGAAGCTACATGGAAATTGTCGACGCGCTGCGCCAGCACGGGGCCGCGCCGAAAGCCGACATGGAGGCGCTGTGGCGGCGGCTGGTGTTCAACATCCTGATTTCCAACACCGACGACCACCTGCGCAATCACGGCTTTCTCTACGCGGGGCAGGAGGGCTGGCGCCTTTCGCCGGCCTACGATCTCAACCCGCAGCCGACAGACATCAAGCCGCGCATCCTCAGCACAGCGATCAATGAGGATGACAGCACGGCCTCCCTCGCCCTGGCGATGGAAGTTGCGGGGTATTTCGAGCTGGACGATGGCAAGGCGCGCGAAATAGCAAAACAGGTCGGCAAGGCCGTCTCGAAGTGGCGCGACGAGGCCGCGCGGCACGGTCTCACCAAAGCCGAGATCGACCGCATGGCGTCAGCCTTTGAGCATGAGGATCTGAAAGCCGCGAACGCGGCGCAGTAAGAAGAAAGGAGCGGCAGGATGAAAATCTCGGAAAGAACCGTCAAGCGGCTTGCAGAGATCATCACGGGTGACAAGCCGCTCTCCCCATACCGCTCGGGGCCAAAGCTCGTGGGGTTTTTCAACGAGTTTGGCACCAACCATACCTACGGCCAGGGTTTCCCGTCACGATGGATGTTCGCCGAAGACTGCATCCGTCAGTTCAACGACACGCCAGCACTGAAAAAGATCATTTGCTCCGCCGTTGACCCGCGAGATTTCATGGGGGCGACCATCTATGACAAGGACACCCAGCAAAACAACCCGGCCAATCTCCAGGATGCGCTGACATATCTGAATGAGTTTCTCGCGTATGACGGATACGAGATCGTGCCGCACGGCAAAGGCTACGATGTCGTGGACAAGACGCGCGGGGAGATTGTCATCGATGTGAAACTCGAACCTAGTAACCTTTCTCATGCCTTCATCATGGAGCAAATCGAAAAGTGCCGAACGAAGATGAGTCAGGGGGACTATGACGGCGCCATCACGAACGCCCGGTCCCTGGTCGAGGCTGTTCTGGCGGCAATCGAGAAGGAATTTGATTCCAATGCTCCTGATTATGACGGCGATCTGCCGAAACTCTACAAGCGGGTCCAGAAGCACTTGAACCTCTCGCCGGAAAACCCGAAGATCAGTAATAGTCTGAAGCAGACACTCACGGGATTTATCAGTATTATCGGCGGCCTCTCCGGGCTCAGTAACAAGATGGGTGATCGCCATGTTCGGGAATATAAGCCCGCGGCGCATCACGCCGTCCTGATCGTTAACGCGTCAATGACATTCAGCAACTTCATCTTTGATACTTATGCGTACCAGCAAGCGCAAAAGGGGGCTTGACGAACGCGAGACATCGCGCGGGGAAGAACTGGCCAGCGCAGTCTAGCCACTTGCAGATTCACCGTCGTGGTGTAATGTGGTGAAGTCTTTTAAAGAGGCAGGCCAACACCATGAGGAAAAACAATGGAGAGCGAAGGAGCATGAAGACGAAAAGCGCCTTGTTGATCCGTGCATCAATCAGCTTCCCGCCTAATCTTTACAAAACCCTGGAAGAAATCGCGAAACAGAAGAAAGTGTCGCTTGCGTGGGTAGTGCGTGACGCCGCTGAGAAATACATCACAGACAAGCCAGCGGAAGTCGGCAAGTCGCGCGCAGATGCGCGCTGAAGGGGGAATAGTGAGTTCAAACGCTCAGTCTCTGGCATCGTTTGTCTGGAGCATTGCTGAGATTCTTCGTGGCGATTTCAAGCAATCCGAATACGGCAAGGTCATTCTGCCTCTCGTAGTGATGCGTCGCCTTGACTGCATTCTTGAGGGCTCAAAAGACGCGGTTCTCAAGGCCTCGAAGCGCCTGCCCAAAGGCGTAGATGACCCGACCAAGGACATGATCCTCTTCGGTGCAGCCGGCAGCAACCTCAAGGTCTACAACCTCAGCGCCTTCACCTTCAAAAGCCTGAAGGGACAGGACGCAGGCCAGTTGCATGCCAACCTTCTCGACTACGTCACCAACTTTTCCGGCAATGTACGCGACATCTTCCTCGACAAATTCCTCTTTACGGACCAGATCAAGCGCCTGAAGGACGGTGGCATTCTCTGGCAGGTTTTTGACCGCTTCGCGCAGGTAGACCTGCACCCGGACCGTGTCTCTAACATCGAAATGGGCTACCTCTTCGAGGACCTGATCCGGCGCTTCTCCGAAATCTCGAATGAAACCGCCGGAGAGCACTTCACGCCTCGCGAGGTGATCCGCCTCATCGTCGATCTTCTTCTCGTGAACGACGAAGCGGCGTTAACCGGCACGGGCATCATCCGCACTGTCTATGACCCCGCCTGCGGCACAGGGGGCATGCTGGCCATCACCGAAGAGCGGATGAAGGCGCTGAACCCGAAAATCCGCGTTGAGCTTTTCGGCCAGGAACTCAACGGCGAATCATTCGGCATCTGCAAATCCGACATGCTGGTAACCGGCCACGACCCCGAGCAGATCGCCTTCGGTAATACCCTTACAAACGACGCTCACAGAGGCAAAACGTTTCACTACATGCTCTCGAATCCGCCCTACGGCGTGGATTGGAAGAAGTATCAGGACCCCATTAAGGAAGAAGCCGAAACTCTCGGTAAGGAAGGCCGGTTCGGCGCGGGCCTGCCGCGCATCTCCGATGGGCAGTTGCTGTTCCTCCAGCACATGATTTCCAAGATGCGCAATGACGAGACCGGGTCCCGCGTCGGCATCGTCATGAATGGCTCGCCACTCTTCACCGGTGGGGCCGGGTCCGGCGAAAGTGAAATCCGCCGGTGGATGCTGGAAAACGACTGGCTCGAGGCGATAGTTGCTCTTCCCACCGACCTTTTCTACAACACCGGCATTCAGACTTATGTCTGGCTCTTGACCAACCGCAAGCCGAAGGCACGGCGCGGCAAGGTGCAGTTGATCGATGCCTCATCCGAGCGCTTCTGGGAAGCGATGCGCAGGAGTCTCGGCTCCAAGCGCCGCGAGATCCCCGAAGACGCCCGCAAGGAGATCGTCCGCATCTATGCCCGAATGCTTAACGGCAATGGCCAATATGGGGAGTTCTCCAAGATCCTCGACGTGGCTGATTTAGGCCACCGCGAAATCCGCGTCGAGCGACCCTTGCGCTTGTCATTCCGGATGACACCGGAGCACATCGCCCGGTTGAAGACGGAAAAAATCTTCCTCAAGCTCGAGGCCGCCGAGCAAGGCGCACTCATCGCCTGCCTTGAATCGAAAGTTACACAGAAGGTCTACAGTGATCGGGTTGAGTTTGAGAAGGCTTTACTCAAAGCCCTAAAGGGTACCGATATCAAAGTCGGCCCGCTGGTGAAGAAGGCCATCCTATCCGCATTCTCGGAACGGGATGAGGAGGCGGAAATCTGCCGAGACAGTCATGGCCAGCCCGAGCCCGATCCGGAGCTGCGCGATTTTGAGCTGGTACCCCTTAAAGAAGACTGCGGGAGCTACGTTGCCCGCGAGGTAGCCCCCTTCGTCCCGAACGCGTGGGTGGATCAGACCTATAGGGACGAGAAAGACGGGAAGGTAGGCCGGGTGGGATACGAGATCAACTTTAATCGGTATTTCTACAAGTACGTTCCACCGCGTCCGTTAAATCTGATTGACAAAGATTTGAAGCAACTTGAAGTGGAGATCGCCGGGTTGCTCAATGAGGTTGCGGGATGATGCGTTTACGGTCGCTCATTCAGCTCAATCCGAGCAAGACTGAAGCGGCACATTTGTCGCCATTAACCGAAGTGACGTTCGCCCCGATGGAAGCACTGGCGGATGGATTAGGCGGACTGGATGCCTCATCGCCCAGGACGCTCGCGTCCGTCGAAACGGGCAGCTACAGCTATTTTCGCAATGGTGACGTACTACTGGCGAAGGTCACGCCTTGCTTCGAGAATGGGAAGAAAGCTCTTGCGGAGAATTTGATAAGCGGAATAGGGTTTGCCACATCAGAAGTTCACGTCATTCGCCCCGAGACACGCAAGCTTGATCCCCGCTACTTGCTGTTTCTTCTTTGTTCTGAGGATTTCCGCGCTGCCGGAGCCGCAAGCATGACGGGTGCCGGAGGTTTGAAACGTGTTTCCGAAGAGGCAGTAAAGAATTATCGTTTGCCTGTTACGAATCTGGGGCACCAGAAGGCGATTGCAGACTTTCTCGACCGTGAGACTGCACGCATCGAGTCGATTGATCGAAATCCGCGAACGATTTTTGAACCTGATCGCGGAGAAAAAAGCAGCTCTTGCGGAGCAGGCGGTAAGCGGCAACATCCTCGGTGTGCCAGCGAATGTCAAGCAGGGCTGGTTTGGGCGCCTTCCCGGTGATTGGCCCGTACGCCGTGCAAAGTTCCTTTTCCGCGAGCGTCAGGACCGAAGCGCAAGCGGCGGCGAAGAGCTTCTGACCGTCTCACATATAACCGGCATCACCAAGCGCTCTGAGAAGGACGTCAACATGTTCCTCGCGGAGAGCATGGAAGGCTATAAGCTCGTTTGCAAGGGGGATGTTGTCATCAACACCATGTGGGCATGGATGGGGGCGATGGGTGTCAGTCCTCTTGAAGGACTCATCAGTCCATCCTATGGAGTCTACTCTCCAACCAGTGGTGCCTTCGAATCCGAATATTTTGAACTGGTTCTGCGATCACGGCCGTTCATTGCTGAGGCCACGCGACGCTCCAAGGGCATTCACTCGTCAAGATTGCGCCTCTACCCAGACGCCTTTCTCGATATCCTCCTGCCTGTTCCTTCCTTGGAAGCACAGTGCGCAATTTTGACAGCGCTAAAGGTCGCGACCAAGCGGGAAGAGAAACTGGCTACCCTGAGCCGCCTATCACTAAACCTCCTTCGTGAATTCCGTTCTTCACTGATCACGGCTGCGGTTGCCGGGCAGATCGACGTGCTGACATGGAGTAAGCGCGGAACAATCGACCGCCGGTTGGAAACTATCGAAGCGGAGGCGATGTCATGAATAGAGCGACCATAAACGCCGCTTTCGTTCATCCGAGGGCGGCGGTCTGCACCCGGAAGGGCAGACCATGACGGGTCTCCACTCGGCACAGACGGTGCATCGCGAAACGGTGCTGGAGCAGCATATGGTCGATCTTCTGGTAGCCGGGCAGGGCTATCTGGAACGTGCACCGGACGACTACGATCGACCTTTTGCTGTGGACCGTGCCCTTGTATTGCGGTTTGTGAAGGGGACTCAGGCCGAGGAGTGGAGCAAGCTGGAGGCTCATTACACGACGGCCTCTGAGGTCGAGTTCTTCAAACAACTGGAGAAGGCCCTGAAGACACGATCGACGCTGGACGTGCTCCGGCAGGGACTAAAGCTGGTTCCAGGAATCAAGTTCTCGCTTTGCTTCTTCAAGCCTGCCTCGGGTTTGAATGCCGATCTTGTGAGCCTGTACGACGCGAACATTCTCTCTGTCATCCGGCAGGTACGCTACAGCCTGAAGAACGAAAATGCCATCGACGTTGTCTTGTTCGTCAACGGCCTGCCGGTGGTCACGGCAGAACTGAAGAACCTCCTGACCGGATCTACATTCCGGCACGCAGAAAAGCAATATCGCAATGACCGCTCGCCCGCGGGCGAGCCGCTTCTCATATTCAAGCGCAGCGCACTCGTCCACTTTGCCCTGGACGAAGACAATGTCTCGATGACGACTCGGCTGCAGAATGGCCGGACCCGGTTCTTGCCCTTCAACCGGGGACGGGATGGCGGAGCCGGAAACCCCGATATTGCAGGCGAGTTTCGCGTCGCTTATCTCTATGCCGACCAGCCGGAGGGCAAGGCGGTCTTCTCGCGAGAAGTGCTGCTCGGCATTATCGGGCGATTCCTTCATCTCGAAAGGCAGGAGACGCCGAAACCTGACGGTACAGCGGAGGTGCGCGAGACTCTGATCTTTCCACGCTTCCAACAGCTTGATGCCGTGCGCAAGATGATGACACACGCCCGGAGTTTCGGGTCTGGGCAGAATTACCTGATCCAGCATTCCGCAGGTTCAGGAAAGTCCAACACGATCGGCTGGACCGCTCATCAGGCGATCAATTTGCACGATGACACCGACAAACCGATCTTCGACTCGGCGATTATCGTTACCGACCGCATTGTTCTTGATCGGCAGCTCCAGAATACGGTCTCACAATTCGAGCAGACCAAAGGTGTCGTCAGAAAAATCGATGGCACGTCCCGGCAGCTCAAGGAAGCCTTGAATAGCGGGGCACGCATCATCATTACCACCATTCAGAAATTCTCGACGGATCATCTCAAAGAACTGTCGGGGCAGGGGGGACGGAAGTTCGCTGTCATCGTTGACGAGGCGCATGGCAGCCAGTCCGGGAAGAGCGCCCAAGCCATGAGCGATGCCCTGACGCGCGAGGAGACGAAGCCTGGCAAGGATATTGAGGATCTTATCGCCGACTACCAGAAGGCGAGGGGGCCCCAGCCCAACATCAGCTTCTTCGCCTTCACCGCAACGCCCCGCAACGTCACTCTGGAGAGGTTTGGAGTCAAAGGCCCGGACGGCCTCCCTCATCCTTTCCACGTCTACTCGATGCGCCAGGCCATTGAGGAAGGGTTCATTCTCGATGTGCTCCAGAATTACATGACCTACAAAGCCTACTATCAGCTCGAAAAAGCCATTGAGGATGATCCGGAACTGAATGGGCGGCGCGGGCAGCGGCGCGTGGCGCGCTTTGCTTCGCTTCATCCAACGGCCATCGGGCAAAAGGTCGAAGTGGTAGTCGAACATTTTCGGCGGCATGTGCTCAGCGAACTGGATGGCCAAGCGAAGGCCATGATTGTGACGGGCAGCCGCGAGCACGCACTCCGGTATTACTTCGGTGTCCGCGACTACATCGCATCCCGCAATTACAAGGATGTGAAGCCACTGGTTGCCTTCTCAGGTGAGCTGGAGGTCGACGGGGAGACCTACACGGAAACCGGAGTAAACGGATTTTCAGAGACGGAGCTTCCTCGGAAGTTCGACACCGACGACTATCAGATCCTGATCGTTGCCGAGAAATACCAGACCGGCTTCGATCAGCCCAAGCTGTGCGCGATGTACGTGGACCGCAAACTCGCCGGTCTTCAGGCAGTGCAAACGCTTTCACGCCGCAACCGGACCTATCCGGGCAAGGAGCGCACCTTCATCCTCGATTTCCAAAACACTGTAGAGGACATGCAGAACGCTTTCCGGCCCTTCTTTGAGGTGACGGCCCTTGAGGCAAACTCCGATCCCAACCAGATTTATGAGCTGGAGGCGCGTCTGCGGACCTTTGGCATTCTCGATCAAAGTGAGATCGACCGCTTTGCCGAGACCTTCTACAAAGGCGCGCTAGACACGCATGACCGTGCGCGACTGGAAGGGCTCGTGCGACAGGCAGTCGCCCGGTTCGAACAAGAGGATGACGAAGGCCGCCAGGAAGAATTCCGGCAACTCATCAAGAGCTATCTCCGCTTCTATGCGTTTGTCGCCCAAGTTATCCACCTGAGCGATACGGGACTCGAAAAGCTCTACTCTTATGCCTCGTGGCTCTCCCGCCTTCTCCCCAACCGGCAGATACCTGCAGATATCGAAATCACCGAAGATATGCTCCGTCTTCAAGCATTCCGGGTTGAGCAGAAGGAACAGGGATCAGCTTCACTCAGCCCAGGTGATCGAGCAGCCTTGAAACCCATTAGCGAGTTCGGTGCCAAGCCCTACACCGAGGACGAGGAACGCTCACTGTCGGAGATCATCAAGGCATTCAATGAGCGCCACGGGACGCAATTCACAAGAGATGACTTTATCCGCTTCGAGCGGGACGGCAACGATTGTGGCCGCGCCGAACTGGCGGGCAAATCCGTCGCCGTGCCGTTTGTCAGTGCTGCGGCGGCAACTATAGTCCTGGCTGAGGTGATTAGGCTCCTGCATAGTGGGCCAGCCTACACCGATGTGAAGCTTGCGCTTTCAGACTTGACCAGGCGATTTGCGCGGACGAATCGCAACTATACTGCAAAAGATCTGGCGGGACTGAATCATTCCAATGCAACAGTTGCTGCACCTAGAGGATGGCTTCGAAGTGCCTCGCGACGTATGTTGAGAAGCTGATGCAAACATGAAACTAGAAGCTATCATTCGCACCTACACTCGCCGAATCAAGCTACGCGCGCAGGCCGGAATTGACTGGTTTGCTCACCAGCCATCGCTTGNNCCGCTTGATGCGGCCATCGAGAAAGCGGCGCTCGCCGTGAACAGTGAGGCAAGCGCTATCCCCATCAGCGCAGACTAAAAAAGGTCGTTCTTAAACAAGCGCTACGCACTTTGCTGGACGAGCTAGGCGAAATAGAAGAGGCTGCCGACTTCGATGATCTGTTCAAGCTCATCAACGCAGCCGTCAAACCCATTATCCGGCATCGGTGAGCCCTACGCATACGACACCTCCTTGCGCATTGGTGCGAAGCTGAACCGGTTTCCGACCAAGGTCTACCTTCATGCAGGCGCGAGGGTCGGGCCGAAAGCTCTCGGCTTGGACACAACAGTGGCGACCGTCAAAGTATCAGCGTTCCCAAGGGAACTTCGTATCTTGGAGCCGCATGAGCCCGAGGATGTCTTGTGCATCTTTAAGGACGAATTGAAGGCAGCACGAGAAAAGCTGATGGTGCCGCCATGAATGACGATATCTCCCGGTAATCATTTGCGGATACTGACGTGGACTGTTTGCGGAAATTGGTCAAGCCTGCAGATCGCCAGTCCGGATCAGAACAGACCGATCGGGCTCGGTTTCGCCAGCAAGATATTTTCGCCGCGCTTCCCGCTCAATGGCCTGACGGTTAGCCTTGAATACTTCCAGTTGGTCTTTATTGTCTCCCCGAAAGTGGTCGTCCAAAGCTTCTCTGCTAATTGCGCACAGCACGCGTGTTTCTCGATCCTGCCCCCAGAACATGACGATCCCGCCGTCAAAAACATACTTCTCTTCCGGCGCCGGAAACTCCAAGGCCCGGCCGGGGTTCTCTTCCTTCAGCGCATCAGTGTTACCCTCCGCTGCGCGGGCGCGGCCAAATCCCTCGAATGCCTCACCGACGATCGCTTCAATGGATGCAACTTCAGCATCCGTCAGATTTTTGAATTCACCCGTCCGCCGCCTCTTCGGCAACTCTCCTTTATTCTGCCGTATGAACATCAAAAGGTTCTCAGCCAGCCTATCGGGCATTTCGACCGTATTCATAATTCGCTGCAGTGCCTCGTCGTGACGACGAAGATACTCAATTTCGCGTGTCTCCGCGTCCAGATAGGTGACGCGGCGGAGCGCATCCGGGTAAACCGAGGCGGATGCAAAAGACGTCAAGATGACGGTGTGATCGGATCGCACACCAGTCGTCTTGTCCACTGGATGGGAGTAGCGCCGTTGCAGCAAGACGTTCTCTTTGGTACGTACGACGAAGAATGCTGAGCAGAGAGTGAACACGAATAAGCGTTGGAAATCGATGTAGCCTCGGTCGATCAGATAGAAGGCTCCGGCTTCGATGAGGAGATCGTCCAACGTATTGACATCGTGGACTTTCCCGTCGGTAATCCGGATGAAGCAAGGGATCGATCCGCGCAAATCGATCAGGGTGTGAAGTTTGACGGCGGCTTTGTGTTTGCGAAAACGCGCCCAGGGGAAAATGGACAAGCACAGATCGATCGTGGTTGAATCGAAAGCGTAGACCGTGTTCTTGAGCGCCACGCCGAAATCGTCTTTGGTGTATAAGCGGCGGGCTTTGACAATCAGAACCTGAGCCAAGTCGGCATAGATGCGCCAGTC